>DBDO01000089.1 GCA_002293605.1 Desulfovibrionaceae bacterium UBA930 | reverse complement strand
GGGCAACTGCGCAGGGCGCGCGTGCGCGGCCCGCTGGGCGAGGCAGTTGAGGCAGAATGGGGCCTTTTGAGCAAGGGCAATACGGCTGTTGTGGAAATGGCCGCCGCATCCGGGCTGCCCCTGCTCAAAGCCGAGGATCGTGACCCCCTGCGGGCTGATACATATGGAACCGGGGAACTCATCCGGAGCGCCCTGGCCGCCTTGCATGATAGGGCGCATTGCGCTGAAGCAGAAGGGCCTTGCCGGGACACGCCTACCCTCATCATAGGCATCGGGGGAAGCGCCACCAACGATGGCGGAAGCGGGGCCCTGCGCGCCCTTGGCGCGCGCTTTCTTGATGCTTCAGGCCGGGAACTTGCGCCGGGCGGCGCGGCTCTCACCCATCTTGCCCGTATTGACTGTTCCGGCCTTGACCCGCTGCTGGCAAAAACACGCATTCGCGTTGCCTGCGATGTGGACAACCCCCTGACAGGGGAGCGCGGCGCTTCCGCCGTGTTCGGCCCGCAAAAAGGGGCCACACCGGAGATGGTACGCGAGCTTGACGCCGCGCTGGAGCGTTTTGCCGCTATCGCCCGGCAAAATACAGGCAAGGACGCAGCCCGCATGCCAGGCGCGGGCGCTGCCGGAGGGCTTGGCGCGGGCCTGCTCTTTTTTACCGGGGCGGTCCTTGAGCCGGGCATAAACATTGTACTTGAGGCTACTGATCTTGCAGCCCGGGCAGCCCAGGCGGATTTCATCCTGACGGGCGAAGGCAGAAGCGATGCGCAGACCGCCTATGGCAAGGCCCCGGTAGGAGTAGCCAAAATCGCCAAAGCGCAGGGCAAGCCGGTGGTCTGCCTGTCGGGCTCGCTGGGGCAGGGGGTGGAGGCCGTATACGCGCAGGGCGTTGATGCCCTGGCCGGGGCGGTATGCTCCATTGTCAGCCTGGAATACTGCATGGAGCACGCCGGAGAGCTTTTGGAACAGGCCACGGCGCGCCTGTGCCGGACCTTGCGGGTGGGTATGGGGCTTAAGGCGCTGGCAGCTCCAAACTGTTGTTGAATTGCGCAAGATCGGGTAAGAAAGAACAGGGCTATTTGCTAATAGCTCTCATGCGAAAATATTTCTAATTTTATGCAACATAAGGCATATGGTCCAGAGAACTCCCATGCTTCAAAAAACTGCTTTGGTAGAAATGCCTGTAATTGAGCGTGCCAGCAAAGAACAGTCTTTAGTTCTTGAGTCTTCAATCATTTTTGAAGGGGATGCCTTAACGGTTTTACGGCGGCTCAAGGATCAATCTGTTCGCTGTGTTATTACATCTCCTCCCTATTGGGGCTTGCGCACCTATGGGATTGATGCACAGATTGGCCTTGAGGAGACGCTTGCACAGTTTTTGAATAAATTGGTGATTGTTTTTACAGAAGTAAGGCGTGTATTGATGAATGATGGCACGCTATGGCTCAATATAGGGGACGGTTACACCAGCGGAAATCGGGGCTACCGCGCGCCTGACAAAAAAAATCCCGCGCGGGCAATGAGTGTCCGCCCCGATACACCAGAAGGCTTAAAACCCAAAGATTTACTTGGAGTCCCCTGGCGCTTGGCTTTTGCGCTTCAAGAGGACGGTTGGTACCTTCGCGATGACATTGTTTGGCATAAACCCAATGCCATGCCGGAAAGCGTTAAAGATCGCCCGACACGCTCCCATGAATATCTGTTCATGCTTACAAAATCTGAACAGTACTTCTATGGCTGGCAAGCCTCCCGGGAGCCTGCTGGGCATGGGGGATTAAGAAACCGGCGTTCTGTGTGGGCAGTGAACACAAGGCCCTTTGCGGGCGCGCATTTTGCTACTTTTCCCACGGATTTGATCCGTCCCTGTATCCAGGCCTCATCGCAGCCAGGTGACTTTATTCTTGATCCTTTTTTTGGCTCAGGCACTGTGGGGCTTGCAAGTCAGGAGGAAGGTCGCCGGTATGTGGGAATCGAACTCAATCCCGAGTATGTTGCGCTGGCTGCCGGGCGGCTCCGCCAGAGCGGCAATGATAGTGTAAGGATTGTTGCTGCATGAAACGAAAACTCAACTTTCCCGCCCCGAAGCTGCAAGCTGATTTTGCCTTTCTTCTGAAAAAATTCCGCGCGACCTATCTTCAAAATGCGCTCTTTGAGACTGTGAAAGGCATGAAAATTACTGATATTGATAAACAACTTGCCCAATATGTGTCAGATAAAGATTTAGCCCAGATGGCGCATTATGGCTTACGAGGCGAGTTACTCTTTGCCGTGCCGACTGTACTTGAGGAGAACCCGTATTTACTGGGATATTATCGCTTGCTCATGGGATACAGCCAGAAGGAATTTTATGGGCAGGACAAAGGCTTTGGAGCTGGTCCTTTTAAGTGTATGGAGACACGAGGGACGATTAATAAATATATAGTTGATGATATTCCTGAACTTTGCATGGCATTTTGTCGAGCTGCATCTTCATTGCTACACGGTATTGAAACACTCAGCCCCAGTAAAGAGCTTCTTGACGACCTCGCTCTTTTAACCGTTGGCCCTCAATTGCGCGGTGGAGCTAATAGCCAGCGAGGAGCAGCGGGAATTATTCAAGTTTTTGAGATTATCCGCCAGATAGTAGCTCATGCGGCGACAGATATACGTGAAAATACTATAGAAATTATGAGCGCAACAAAGCATAAAGTGTTGATCGAATTTGCGCCGGATCCCGATATCATTATCCGTGAAGAAATGCCGCGCGGGGGCTTCCGAAATGTTGCCGCAATAGAAATAAAAAGTGGCACTGACGTTTCTAATATTCATAACCGGATAGGGAGGCGGAAAAGAGTCATCAAAAAGCGCGAAAACGTGGATATACCGAGTGTTGGACTATAGTCAATGTAAACAGACTGGATATGAAAAAAGCAAAAGCAGAATCTCCTTCAACAGATAGATTTTATTCCCTGTCTATATTGGCAAGCAGTGAGGGTGAAGAGTTTGAAGACTTTCGCAACAGGATTGTTTCTTTAACATCTATTGCACACTTAGAAGAACAATAGGCTCATTGCTTATTGCTATATTCTGGCCTGCCCGGCAGCCCAGGCATCAGCCTCTTTGCGGGCTTTTCGCAGATCATCGGCGGAGAGCGAGCCCTCAAGCAAACCGAGCATGCGGGCGATGTCTTCTCCCGCATAGCCGCTTCGCTGGGCGATCAGATACCAGGCGTAAGCTCGTAGCGGGTCAGCCTGGACACCCACACCGTCTTTGTAGGTGACCGCGATATTTTTCATGGCTTCAAGATTGCCGAGCGAGGCAGCCTGTTTGAAGGAAGACAGGGCATATTCCACATTTTTCTCCCGGCCAAGCAGACCGGAAAGGGCGATGACGCCAAGATCGTTGGCGGCCACGGCCATACCCGCCTCAGCGGCTTTTTCCAGATAGCCTATGCCCTTGTCCGCATCCTTGCTCACGCCTTTCCCCAGGATATAGGCGGAGGAGAGCTTGTACATGGCAAGGGCCAGGCCCCTGTCCGCAGCCTGTTGATAGTGCGAAACCGCCCTTGCCGCATCGGCCGGCGTGCCCATGCCGATTTCAAAGCAGATGCCAAGATTGTAATAGCCTTCCGCCAGCCCGGCTTTCGCTGCTTTTTCGCACCATTCCAGGCTCTTGCTGTAGTTGCGGGCTACGCCCACCCCCTGCTCGTAAAAACGGGCGAGTGTGAGCATGGCATTGGCGTTACCCCTCTCCGCTTCGGCAGCCATGAGAGTGAAGGCCGCCTCCGGTTGCAGGACCTGCTGCCCGGGCGAGGGGGCAGCAAGGCTTGGCGCGGTAGGTTCGGGTGCCGGGGCCTCTTGAGAGGGAGCGGGGGCAGGGCGCTCCGCTTTGCGTCCCTTTGAGGCGGCAAGTCCGGGAAGAGCCTGGGCCGCAAGGAAAAATAGGCAAACAAGAGCCAGGGCAAAGCGTTTTTTGCAGGAGGGGCGCATGAGGGGATCTCCGCTTGAGTGTGCAATCGGAGCGAGTATAGTCCGGATTGTTTCTAAAAATCAATCATTCTATAGTAAAAGTCAGAGGCGGAGCCCCAAAGCCATCGGAACTCCGCCTGAAAGAAGGTGCGCAGCGTGCCCGGCTACAGCACGAGCCGTGCCCCGAGCGCAAAGGCGCGCTCAAGATCTTTGGGGAAGACTTCCTTGTGACGCTTCAGTTTGGCGGGCACGTCAAAAACGTCCACTTCATACTTGGAGTAATCCGTGAACTGCTGCGTATCCGTGCACAGGAATACCTCGCAGGGGGCGAACAGGTGCTCCATTACGCCTTTACTTATGGCAATGGCTGCGTCCTTGCGATAGAGGGGGATATCTTCTTCGCGCACGTTCATGGTGTAGAGCAGGGCTACGGCCTTTTTGCGCGGAGAAAGGGGCGGCTTTGCGCTGGTATACAGATAGTATTGAAAGAAGAGCCGCTCCATGCAGGCGTGCATCAGGCTGCTTTCCGTACTGAAGTAAAGGGGAGAGCCGAGCACGATAAGGTCCGCTTCGTGCGCCTTGTTCAGCACGGGGGTAAGTTCGTCCCTGATGGCGCAACGCCCGTAATGCTTGCTGCCAATCCGTTTGCAGTGAAAACAGCTAATGCAGCCCTTGTAGTTATGGTCGCGAAGGTGAATAAGTTCGGCCTGTGCCCCTTTGGAAACCGCGCCTGCTACCACCTGCGCAAGCAGGCTGGCGGTGTTTCTGTTCTTCCGGGGGCTGCCGTTGATGGCGACAAGTTTCATGCTATGCCTCCTGTGTTCGTAGCGCAAAGCGCACTGTATGCACTATGCCAAAGAAAGGCGCAGGTGACAATACAGGAAGGCAAAGCAGCACCGTCAAAACGCCCCTACTGCGCCTTGTCGTTTGCTTCCGGGCCGATGCGTTCTATGTCAAAAGGGGTATCCTGGTAGACGTAGAAGTTAAGCCAGTTGGTGAAGAACAGGTTGGCGTGGGCGCGCCAGGAGACAAAGGGGGGCCTTGCGGGGTCGTCCTCGGGGAAGTAATGCCGGGGCACGGCAATGGGCAGTCCCTTGTCTTTGTCCCGGAAGTATTCCCGGGCCAGGGTATCGGCATCGTATTCGAAATGGCCGGTGATGAAAAACTGGCGGCGTTTGCGGTCCTTGACGATGGCCACGCCCGCCTCCGGCGAATCCGCCAGCAGTTCAAGGTCGGGGTGGTCCTGCACAGCCTTGAGATCAAGCTC
This sequence comes from Desulfovibrionaceae bacterium UBA930, assembly GCA_002293605.1. GTDB lineage: Bacteria > Desulfobacterota > Desulfovibrionia > Desulfovibrionales > Desulfovibrionaceae > Frigididesulfovibrio. The sequence continues at coordinate 3,530 of DBDO01000089.1, read as the reverse complement.
GGTATGCCTGGAATGCGGTAAGTGGAACATATCGTCGAAGCCCCGGAAAATAGGATTCAGCCGGTCCCGTACCATGTGCGGAAACACGCCGAACATTTTTTCCGGCAGGGGGTGTTTGTGCACGCCGAAATGGTGGAACAGGCCCGCCTGCGCCCCCCAGCAGATGTACAGGGTGGAAAAGACATGGGTGCGGCTGTAGTCCATGATGTCGGCAAGTTCGTACCAGTAGTCCACTTCGTCAAAGTCCAGCCGCTCGACAGGAGCCCCGGTGATGATCATGCCATCGAATTTCCGCCGCCGGATCTCGGAAAAGGTTTTGTAAAAACGCTCCAGATGAGCGGGCGGAGTATTTTTGGATACATGATGCTCGGCCTTGATCAGGGTGATGTCAACCTGCACGGGGGAGTTGCCGAGCAGGCGCAGCAGCTGAATCTCGGTGGCTATCTTGGTGGGCATCAGGTTGACAATGGCTATTTCAAGCGGACGGATATCCTGCACCGTAGCCCTGTCTTCGGACATGACAAAGATATTCTCTTCCTCAAGCGTGCTGCGGGCAGGCAAATCCGCCGGAATATTGATCGGCATGGGGGCTCCCTGGTCTTTGGTTCGTTTGACTTAATGCCTATATAAAAATATATAGATATATGCAACAGGAAAGCTCCGCCCGCCCTGCATCTGGAAAAAAGCGCATTGAGATCTGAAGCGACAATGCGTACTGTACCGGGATACAACAAAGGAGCACGGATGAACATCGGACCCTATACCTTTGCCCAGTTCAAGGAAAAAGCCGCGGAATTTCACAGCTATCCCGCTCCGGGGCTGCTTATTGGTGCCTATATGGTCGAGGCGGCCAAAGCGCGTCTGCCCGAGGGAACATTGTTTGAGGCTGTGGTGGAAACCAAAAAGTGCCTTCCCGATGCGGTGCAGCTCTTGACTCCGTGCAGCGTGGGCAACCAGTGGATGAGCATAGTGGACCTTGGCAAATACGCGGTGGCTCTGTACGACAAGTATTCCGGCGCAGGTTTTCGCGCCAGCCTTGATCTGGAGAAGCTGCGCTCCTACCCGGAAATTGCCGCCTGGTTTTTGAAAATCAAGCCCAAGGCGGAGCAGGATTCCGATCTGCTGTTGCAGGAAATAGAGAGGGCCGGAGACGGCATTTGCGCCATCGCTCCCATTCAGGTAGAATTTGAGCGCTTGCGCCATGCCCGCATGGGCCGCATAGCCGCCTGCCCTTCCTGCGGCGAAGCCTATCCGGCAGGCGATGGGGCCGTTTGCCGGGGCTGCCAAGGGGAGGCACCCTATCTGCCTGCCTAGGCGCAGCCCGCATGCATTTTGGGGCTGCCACCCCAAACCCCGCCTGGAGGGAATCACTCCCTCCAGGCCCCCTCATCCTTCCCATCTCAAGGGAGCATCGTATGGAAATGTATTTGCCGGATAATCTGGGGCCGCTTCTTGCCGTTCTTTTCTTTGTTCTGCTGGCCGTGGTGCTGGTCTCAAAAGGCCTGTGCTCCGTGCCGCAGGGCTATCAATGGACCGTGGAACGCTTTGGCCGCTTTACCCGCATTCTCACGCCGGGCCTGAACATCATTATACCCGTCATTGACACTATCGGGCACAAAATCAACATGATGGAGCAGGTGCTCGACATTCCCAAACAGGAAGTCATTTCCAAAGACAACGCCAATGTCACCATTGATGCGGTGTGTTTTTTCCAGATAGTGCAACCTGCCCAGGCCGCCTATGAGGTCAGCGATCTGATCCTGGCCATTCTCAATCTGACCATGACCAATATCCGGACCGTGCTCGGGGAAATGGAGCTGGACGAAATGCTCTCCAAGCGCGAGGTGATCAACGCGAAATTGCTTGAGGTTATCGACCTTGCCACCAACCCCTGGGGAGTCAAGGTCACACGCATCGAAATTCGCGATGTGCGCCCGCCCGAGGAACTGGTGGCGGCCATGAACGCCCAGATGAAGGCCGAACGCACCAAGCGCGCCACCGTGCTTGAGGCTGAAGGCGAGAAGGCTGCGGCCATTCTGGTGGCCGAAGGCAACAAGGAAGCGGAAATTCGAGAGGCCGAAGGGAAAAAGCAGGCCGAAATTCTCCGGGCCGAGGCCAGGGAGAGGGCCGCTGAAGCCGAGGCCAGGGCGACCAATGTGGTTTCCGCAGCCATTGCCCAGGGCGATATCGCGGCCGTGCAGTATTTTGTGGCCCTTAAGTATACGGAGGCCTTGAAGAACATCGGCGAATCAAGCAGCAGCAAAGTGCTTATGGTGCCGCTGGACGCTGCGGGGCTCATGGGATCGGTCGCGGGAGTGGCAGAAATGCTGCAGGTGAAGGATGATAAAAAATAGCAGCGCGAGAGCAAATTTATATTGAAAATGTATATTTGCTCAAAGTGAAATTGTTATACTTGGGAGCATAGCATATCCCGGCGGGGTAGGCCTGCCGGGCGAGGATTTGTGTCATGATTGCACTGGCGGATTCCATACAGCCTTTCTGGCTCTGGTTTGCCCTGGCCTGTATTTTGCTGGCTGCCGAAGCCCTTGTTCTGCCTGCGGGTTTTCTGCTCTGCCTTGGCAGTTCGGCAGCCCTTGTGGCAGGTCTGCTCTTTTTCGCGCCCGGACTTTCCCAGCTTTGGGCCTTGACCCTGTTCGCCTTTTTGAGCGTTCTTTCAGGCCTGTTCTGGTGGAAGATTATCAGAACGCGCCGCAAGGCCCGGGCAGAGGAGCAGGAAGACAGCCTCAACCTCAAAACCCGCCAGTTGATCGGCTACCGCGCGGTGCTGGACGAGGCTATCAGGGGCGGGAGGGGCCGCATCAGGGTAAATGATTCCCTGTGGCCCGCAGAGGCCGATGCTGATTACCCTGCGGGCGTTCTGGTCGAGGTGGCGGCGATCAGGGGTATTACCCTGCATGTCAGACTTGTGGAGCCGGAGGGAAAAAAGGAGTAAGAGCGGGCGAAAGCGCTGTTGCCGTTGCTGCGGCAACGGCCTGTCTCGGCAGGGCTATACTTTTACCAGCGAATTATCTTCATTGGCAAAGGCACACGGTACATAGGCATCGGCCTCGGCATCGTTCAGCCACACATTGTCGCCGGTACGGTAACGAAACTGGCAGTCCTGCCCGAGGGGCAATTCTATTTCAACACTAAAGCCGCCGTCTTTCTGTTTTTTCATAGGCAGAGAGTCACTTTCCCAATTATTGAAATCTCCCACCAGAAAGACTGCGGAAGCTCCCTGGGCCTCGTCAGGGGAGAGCCGAAATTTGACCTTGCAGGACGGGCGTGTTTTTAAAAAATTTTTGCTGATCGCCATAGGCCGCCTCCTTTCAACGTTGCTATGCTCTCAAAATTGAGATGCTTTGATACAGCTGCGGCAACAAGTGCCTTCAGCTATCCGATATCATGCTTTTCAGGAAAGCAAAAGCCGATGGTGCGGAAAAAATGTTGTGAATGCACACGGTCTTTTTTGGGGAAAATCGCAGGTGCACGGGCTTCGAGCTACTAAAATGCTTGTGGAGCAGGTGAAA
>DBDO01000057.1 GCA_002293605.1 Desulfovibrionaceae bacterium UBA930 | reverse complement strand
AGCGCATAGTCCCGCACGCCGAGCACCGCCGCCTGCCACAGTTCCTCGTCCCGCCCAAGGGCCGGGGCCACGCTGCCCCGCTCTTTGGCCGCGATATCGGCAAAAAGGAGCGCTTCTTCAAAAAAGGGGGCACGGGCCAGCAGATCCCCGTTCACGTCAAGGGCCGCGCTTGCGCCGCAATAGACGAGGGAGTCGTTCCCGCCGCTCAGGTTGACGGCAAGCACAGGCACCCTGTAGTGCCGGGCCAGATGGGCGAGCATATGCTGGTACAATCCGGTCAGGCCCTGCGCATAGGGCAGGGCCGTCAGATTGATCAGGCCGTCCGCCCCTCCCGCAGCGATGAAGTCGGCTACAGGATCGGCGGCGAACACACGCTGCTCCGGCCAGACCGAGGGGCGAAAGGTGGAATCGTTCCAGATATCCTGCCCCAGGGTGACGGCAAAGCGCCATCCTTTATACTGGAGCACGCCGCAGGCCACGCCGGGCTCAAAATAGCGCGCATCATCGTGTCCGCTGCCGGAGGGCAGGAGCACTTTGCGGCTGATCACCCTGACTTTGCCCTCGTGCAGCAGCACCGCGCAGTTTTGCAGCCGCTTGCCCTGGGGTGCGGGATTGGCGACAGGCGCGCCGAGCAGCAGGGGCGGCAGCGGGCCATGCCCGGCCAAAGCCTGCGCGCCTTCGTGTAAAACAGTCCGGCAATCTGCGGCAAAGCCCTCCCGAAGCAGCAAATCGCAAGGGTTCGGACCACACAGGGCCAGTTCCGGTGCCAGACAAAGCTCCGCGCCCTGAGCGGAGGCTGCAAGCAGCGCCCGCTCCAGGGCTTTCATATTGTCCCGCAGAGCACCGGTTCGTGGATTGCTCTGAATGAGCGCGATTTTCATCCTAAAAAATGTCCTGCATGCTGTAGAGTCTGCCCGGCGTTTTGCCGTGCAGCCAGCGCACGGCCCGCAAGGCACCGTTTGCGAAATTTTCTCTCGAATGGGCCTGATGTGTGAGCTCTATACGCTCGCCCGGCCCGAAATAGTAAACCGTGTGCACCCCCACCACATCGCCGCCGCGCAGGGTCTGTATGCCTATTTCCTTTTTTGGCCGCTCGCCGATAATGCCCTCACGACAATAGCGGGCCGTTTCCTCCAGCTTCCAGTCTCTTGCTCCGGCCAGGCTTTCGGCCAGGCGCAGGGCAGTGCCGCTTGGGGAGTCTTTTTTCTTGTTATGATGAATTTCGGACATTTCAATATCATAATCCTCCCCCAGCAAACGGGTCAGTTCGGGGAGCACTTTAAGCAGCACGTTCACACCCACGCTCATGTTCGGGGACCAGAAGATCGGCGTTGCGACCGCCAGGGTCTCAAGTTGCGCGCGCTCTTCAGCGGAAAAACCCGTGGTGCCGATAACATGCGCGACTCCGAACTCGGCAGCGAGCCGGGCCGTGGCCAGCGAGGCAGCAGGCGCAGTAAAGTCAATGATCACCGGCTTTCCTTCCTGACCGCCTCCAGGGCCGAGCAGGGCGGAAAGTTCCGTTGTTACCGGGCAGCCCGGATCGCCGACATCCTCCGTCCGCTCCCGCCGTTCTACCGCACCGGCAAGCCGCAAGTCGCCGCTTTCGCGCACCAGACGAACCAGGGTGGATCCCATTCTTCCCGCCGCTCCCATGACAATAACCGGAATGTGCATAGCCTGCTCCCTTTTGTATGCAATGCTGGCTCTGTTCGCCGCAAAGAACCTATCAACACGCCCCTCAGGTCTTTTGTGTAGCGCATCAGACGGGAAAGCACCAGCCCATTTCCGCTTGCGCGAACAGACAAAAGGGCATAGGAGAGCCCAATGCGGTCTGTTTTCTTCACGCCTGGGGCCCAAGGCGTTTTTTACGCCCTTTTGGCCACCTTTGTCTGGTCTTTCAACTTCATTGCCGGGCGCGCCCTGGCCGATGCCGCTCCCCCCTGCACCCTGGCCCTTTTGCGCTGGAGCGCTGCTTTTTGCGCCATACTGCCCTTTGCGCTGCCGGAACTGAGGCAAAAGTGGCGGCATTTTACGGGCAATGCGGGCTATTACCTGCTGACCGGGGCCATTGGCATCGCCTTTTTCAATACCGCCCTATATATAGCCGCCCATCATGTGGCGGCCCTGAACATGTCGCTTATCGCCATCTCTTCGCCCCTGTTTACCATCCTCCTTTCCCGCATCCTCTTTGGCGAAGCGGTCTCGCTCAGGCGGGCCGCAGGCATCGGCACCGTGCTCCTTGGCGTTCTCGCGCTCATCGCCCAGGGGGATGTCCGCAGCCTTGCGGCGCTTTCCTTTCAGCCTATGGACCTTTTGGTGCTTCTGGCCGCTATAAGCTTTTCCCTCTATGCCCTGCTTGTGCGCAAAAAACCGCAGGGCGGCGGAGAGCGTTCCTATTTCGCCGTGCTCTTCGGCATTGGCGCGCTCCTGCTGTTACCCTTTTCCGCCTGGGAACTCCTGCACGGAGAGCAGATCCGCTACTCCTCCTCCCTGCTTTTCGGGGTTCTGTATATGGGTCTTGGGGCCTCGCTCTTTTCCTTCTGGTTCTGGTCCAAGGCCATCAGTCTTATCGGCCCGGCCCGCGCCGCCGTGGTCTATTATTCCCTGCCGCTTTTTTGCGCCGTTGAAGCTACGCTCATGCTGGGCGAGCCCGTGCTCCAGGTTCACTATATAAGCGGTGCCCTTATCGTCGGCGGTTTGCTTTTGGCGACCAGACAAGGATAGTACATGACTCGCTCTTTTCACATACAAAGCTTCGGCTGCCAGATGAACCTCGGTGATTCGGAATGGCTGGCGCGCTCCCTTGCGGCCCGCGGCTTTGTCGAAAGGCCCTTTGACGAGGCCTCTTTTTACATACTCAATACCTGCTCGGTGCGCGAAAAGGCCGAGCAGAAAGTATACTCCGAGCTCGGCCGCATAGCGAGCTACTGCGCGGCGCACGGCAAAAAGGATGTGACCGTGTGCGTTGGCGGCTGCGTGGCCCAGCAGGTCGGTGAGCGGATTATGAGGCGATTTCCCCAGGTGCGCCTTGTGTTCGGGGCCGATGGCATTGCCCGTGCCCCTGAGGCGGTAAGCCGCCTGGCCGAAGAGCCGCGCCTGCGCCTCACCCTGCTGGAGCTGACAGAAGGATACAGTGAGCGGGCAGATGTGCGCCTTGAGCAGAGCGAGGGCATTCCCCCTTCCGTGTTTGTGAACATTATGCAAGGCTGCGACAACTACTGCTCTTACTGCATTGTTCCCTATGTGCGCGGCCCGCAAAAGTCTCGCCAGCCCGAAACCGTGCTTGCCGAATGCCGGTCCCTGGTGCGCGGCGGAGCCCGGGAGATCACCCTGCTCGGCCAGAATGTCAACTCTTACGGTCTGGATCAGGCCGGACAAAATGCGGCCGAGCCGCCCTTTGCAAAGCTGCTGTATGCCGTGGCCGCCATTCCCGGCCTTGAACGGCTCCGCTTCGTCACCTCCCACCCCAAGGATATCGCGCCGGAAGTCATTAGGGCTTTTGCGGATCTGGATGTTCTCTGCCCCCGTTTGCACCTTCCCCTGCAATCAGGCTCGGACCGTATCTTAAAGCTTATGAATCGCCGTTATGACACGGCCCGCTATCTGGGCATTGTGGAAGCGCTGAAAAAAGCCAGGCCGGATATCTTGCTGACCACGGACATCATTGTGGGCTTTCCCGGCGAAAGCGAAGAGGATTTTCAGGCCACCATGCGCCTTATGCGCGAAGTCGGCTTTGCCTCCAGTTTTTCTTTCGTATACTCTGACCGCCCTCAGGCCAGGGCCGCGCTTTTGCCGGGCAAAGTGGAGCGAACAGAGGCCCTGCATCGTCTCTCCCGCTTGCAGGAGTGGCAGAATCAGGCTAATGATGAACTATTGGCTTCCATGAAGGGAAAAGAAAGCGTCATTCTTCTGGAGGGGAAAAGCCGTCTCGAAAAGCTTTTGCCAGAAGAACATACCGTAGATATACCGGACGAGGGCAAGGGAGAATCCCGTCCCTGCCGTCAGGGCAAAGACGGAGCAGGCCTTGAATCCTGGCAGGGGAAAACCCCGCAGGGCTTTATTGTGAATGTGGAACTCCCGGCCCGAAGTGAAACGGAAACTTCCGGATGGCTCGGTGCCATGCTGCCTGTGCATATAGATGCGGCGGCGCGCCACTCCCTGAAAGGCCGTCAGGCAGGTGACCCATGGTAGAGATTTCCGTTCTCGGCATCTCTTTGCAGGAAACAGGCAAGCCTTCTGTGCTGCTTCTGCATCCGCATGCTTCGCAAAACATTCTTACCCTTGACGTGGGGCCTGTGGAGGCCCTGGCTCTGGCCTTGTCCCTGCACGAGGGAACGCAGGATACGGTCTTTGCCCCCCAAGGGAATGCACAGGCCGCCGAAGCCCTCCATGAGGAAACAGGAAAGGCCGCGCTCTTTCCCCGCCCCCTGACGCACGACTTCATCATGCACCTGCTGTACGGGCTCGATGCCAGGCTCCTGTGCGTGCATCTGACGGCCATGGTGGAAGAAGCCTGCATCGCCGAAGTCATAGTCGCCCATGCCGGGGGCAGGGCCATTATCGACTGCCGCCCCTCGGACGGCATAGCGCTCGCCCTGCGTTGCGGCGCGCCCATTCGCGCCTCAAGCGCCGTTCTTTCCCGTGCCAGACGCATGAACGAAGTGCTGGCCGGAATGCCGGAGCATGTGCGCGCCATGGCCGCCGCAAAACTGGCCCTTCTGCGCAAGGACTTTTCGCACCCCCCCGTCGGACAGACAGAGCAGGGCGGCGACCCTGCCACCCGCATCCCTAAAGCTGTGGAGGCCGCGCTTTCCGCCAAATTCGCCGCTACAGGAAAAGACGCCCGCCGGGAACTTATCAGTGTGGCCCACAAAATGTTTGAAGAAGAACGGAGCAAAGAAAAAACCGCCCTTGCCGCAGGCCTCGAACAGCTCTCCCTGGCGCTGGCAAAGGCCGCTCCGCGCGGACTCGGGCGCAATGAGCCCCTGGCGCAGGAACAGGGGAAGGCGGCTCTTCCAGGCCCGCAAGGCATCGGAGAACGGCGCGCGAGATTTGAGATTCCTCAAATTCGGGTTGCGCTTGTCCGGCACACAAGCAAGGGCGATACCGAGCTTATGAGCGAAATCACCGTATCCCCCGCAAATACGCATATTCCCGTTGCCCTGCTCACAGGGCTCGGGCTTTCCCCGCGCGAGGCCGAAGCGGTGAACGATGCCTCGGACGGCGACCGCTGGGCCATGCTTTTGCGCATTCTGGCACCGGAAACCAAGGTGCCCATGTGATGGCCCCGGCCCTGGGCCTCGCCGCGTCCCGGCCTTTGCCGACCGGACGAAGCGTACCCGGCGAAAGGCCCGCGTCTTCCCTTGCGCCTGCGCAGCCCCCTTTGCTTGAACT
>DBDO01000119.1 GCA_002293605.1 Desulfovibrionaceae bacterium UBA930 | reverse complement strand
GAAGGGCATTTCGCCCATGCTGACGGCGGTACTCTTTTCCTGGACGAGATAGGGGAGATATCAGCCGCCATGCAGGTCAAACTGCTGCGCGTGATCCAGGAGCGGGAGTTCCAGCGCGTGGGCGGGGATCAGAATATTCGGGTGAACGTGCGCCTTGTGGCCGCAACTAATAAAGACCTGGCCAAAGAGGTGGAAGCGGGCACGTTCCGGCAGGATCTCTTTTTCCGGCTCAATGTGGTCAGTCTGGATATGCCCGGACTGCGCGACAGGGTGGAGGATATCCCGCTGCTGGCCGCGCATTTTTTGAAGGCCTTTGCGCTAAAAAATCACAAAGAAATCAAGGGTTTTACTCCGGCAGCCATGGACGCCCTGCTCAAACACGCCTGGCCCGGCAATGTGCGCGAACTGGAAAACGTGGTGGAGCGCGCCGTGGTGCTGCTGGTCGGCGACTATGTCAGCGAACGGGAATTGCCGCCCGCCTTGCTTACAGCGGCATGCTCCGCAGAGGCCGCCGCACGCGGGCAGCAGGCCTCTTTGGCGGGCATAAGCCTTGACGATTTGGAAAAACGGGCCATTCTGGAAACCCTGGAAGCCTGCGGCGGCAACAAGAGCGAAAGCGCCCGCCGCCTTGGCGTAACCCGCAAGACTTTGCATTCCAAACTGGCCCGGTACGGGCTTGCAGGACAGGATGAAAGTTAGAGAAATGCTGGTGTATTACCCTTTGCCAACAGCCACAAAAAAGTTCCGCAGAACGGGATTTTTCCTTTCAGGATGTGGGACGCCGCTTCGGCGTTTTAGGGCGGCAATGCATGCCGCCTGCGCCTGTGCGGCGGACGGTTGCCAAAGAGGCCTTTGTCAACAGCCACAAAAAAGTCCCGTAGGACGGGACTTTTTTGTGGGGGCAGTTGAAGAACTAGTAGCGCGGCTGGCGGGGAGCTTTGGGCTGGGCTTCGTTCACACGCAGGGTGCGGCCTCCGAAGCTCGTGCCGTCAAGGGCTTCCACAGCGCTGGCGGCATCAGCGTCATCCATTTCAACGAAGCCGAAACCGCGCGCACGGCCGGTTTCCCTGTCGCTCACCAGTTTAACGGAATTGACGTTGCCGTGGTTAGCAAACAGGCTGCGAACTTCTTCTTCCGTCGCCGACCAGGGCAGGTTGCCCACATAAAGAGACTTAGTCATGCACAAATCCTCTCAAAAAAAAATGAAACTCCGCGCCACTGAAATCCTGCACACACTTGCCGGAACTGCGCGTTTCCTTAAAGAACACTTGCCCTAACCTTACGGCAAGGTCAATAAAAAAATGATGACTCATGCAATTTTTCTATATTGAATTGGCGAACAGCCGATCTTTTTGCCGGGGAGACTACAAAATCTTTAAGATAACAAGACTGTAATTATTAACTATTTCATTTGGTTTTACGGCGAGGGAGAAAAACAAGACAATTTTTTCCACTCCAAAAAAAGATTATGTTATGTTGCAGCATCTGGCGATACCGCGTATAGTTATGATCATATATTTGTTTTTAGATATACATATTATAAAGGCGATAGTTCCAAAAAGAACAAGCGCGGCAGCGGTGCGACTCTTGCCAAAGCGCTTGACTTCGGCGTCTCCTTTGCATATAGCTCTCCGACACATTGCGGTGCAGCCTGCCGGAATCGGGGAGAGGTTTAATTCCCCCGTTTCTTTGTATCCAGAGAGACCGATAGGGCACTTGCTCCCGCACAAGCGCACGCATGGGGAAAAGCGGCCTGGCCGATCCAGCCCCCACAGGCCGCCTTGGCTCAGTTGGTAGAGCGGCTGATTCGTAATCAGCAGATCGTCAGTTCAAGTCTGACAGGCGGCTCCATTTTTAAATAAAAAAGGACTTAGGGTAAACCCTGAGTTCTTTTTTTGTACTCCTTTTCCGCCAATTCATTGATGGTTTGCCAAATATGTTTATAGCTATTATCAACTATTCCGCTTTGGGGATTTATTTCATATATAGGATTGCTTGCAGATGAAAAATAATTTTCTTTTTTTATAAACAAATTTTTTGTTGATTTATTAATTTTTTCTCTAATTCTATTTGTATTTTCTTTTCCACTCATTTTATCAATATAATCTTTTGTTGTTGAATATCTTCCAGTTTCATTTAGAATAACATTATAGTATTCTATCAACTCATTATATTTTTCATTATCAAATTTTATGTCGCATAATTTGAACAATTCTATTATATCATGTCCAAATTTCCATTTTCCACGTAAAACAAGAATCGATTTTAATATCAATTCAAAAGACAATGCTGTGCAATAGTCAATTACATTTACCGCAAGCTGAAAATTTTTTCTAAGTATTTCGGCAGAATTATAAAACTCACGTGCACGCCGGATAAATTTTTTTACAGCACTATGCTCATATGTTTCCATGCGGACTCCTCACGAACAAAGAGTTTTTTCTACTCAAGGATGAAATAATATCCGGCGTGCCCAGAGAGGAGAAATTGCTTTCCTCTGACTCTTGCCAGAAGGGCAAAGCGGGCCTATGTTCAGCAAAAAAGTACTTTAAGGAGATTTCCATGAGTGAGCTGAAAGAACTGACGGTGAAACAGCCTCCCCATGTCCACCCCAATGGCCGCCGTTGCTGCGGCAGACCGCTTGCGGAAAAATGTTCCCCTGAAGACGAGGCCTTAAAAACAGATAAGGCCACTGGAGAAAAATCCTGCTGTAAAGGACATGGGCACAAGCATTGATGTGATCGTTTTGTCTCTTTTTCTTCTCACCTATTTCCTCTGGCGCAGAGGGGCAGTCATGTGCGATGCCCCCTCTGCGCCAGAACCGACACTACCGCTCAAGTTTGGATTTTCCTGCCTACGAAAGTTATTTTTCTTACGCATTCAGTATGTCCATATATTGCCCATAGGCAAAAAGCCTGTTGCGTCTGGCATCATTCAGTTGCCGGACGATGCCTGTCCTTTCCAGATTTTCCAGCGCTTTGTTCACAGTCGCGGCGGTGAGGCCGGTTTTTTCGACAAGCCATGTCGCCGTGACGATAGGCCGCTCCAGTTAAACCGCTGCACCAGCACATAGAGGCCGGGAATGGCGAACACGCCGACAAGGGTACTCAGGATCATGCCGAAAAACACGCCCGTGCCCAGGGAGTGGCGGGAATTGGCCCCGGCCCCGGTGGCGATAACCAGGGGCAGCACCCCCAGGATAAAGGCGAAGGAGGTCATGAGTATGGGCCGCAGGCGCTGGCGTCCGGCGGTGATGGCGGCTTCTTCGGGAGAGAGCCCTTCAGACTGTCGCGTCTGGGAGTACTGAACAATCAGGATAGCGTTTTTCGCTGCCAGACCGATAAGCATGACCAGCCCCACCTGCATGAAGACATCCAGCGTCAGACCCCGCGCCAGTTGGCCGAGCATGGCCCCGAGTATGGCGATGCCGACAGAAAGCATAACCACAAAGGGCGAGGCCGCGCTTTCATACAGGCCCGCCAGCACGAGAAAGCAGCAGACAAGGGCCAGGGCGAGCACGATGGAGGTCTGCCCGGTGGCCAGCTGTTCCTGATAGGATTGTCCGGTCCATTCAAAGCCGTATCCCGTGGGCAAGGCCTCTTTGGCCGTGCGTTCCATGGCGGCCATGGTTTGGCCCGTGCTGTAGCCCGGCCCGGCACCCGCCATGAATTCAAGCGAAGGGTAGAGGTTGTAGCGGGTTAAAAACTCTGGTCCGGCCATGTCGCGTGCGCTGACAAAGGCGGAAACCGGCGCAAGATCGCCGTTTGCATTGCGCAGGTTGAAAAAACGCAGCATGGCCGGGGTGGATCTGTAGTCGTCCCTCGCCTGCATCTTGACCTTGTAGTTGCGGCCGAATTCTTGAAAATCATTGATATAGGAGCTGCCGAGCAGCGTGCCTACCGTGTCGAAAACATCAGAAAGCGCCACGCCCTGGCGTTTCGCCTTTTCCCGGTCAATGTCCAGGGCCACGAATCTGCCGTTCAAGCTGAAGGCCGTGAAAGGGGCGCTGAGTTCCGGCTGGCGGCTGAAGGCCTCCTGCAACAAGGCTGCGGGCTTTGCCAGGGCCTGGGGGCTTTGATCATCGCCCTGATTTTCCACTTCAAAGGTCACGCCCGGGGTCATGCCCAGGCCCGAGATGGTCGGGGGGCTGAAGACCATTATCAAGGGCTCATGGAATGTGTCCCGTGCCAGTTCCTGGGCCTTGCGCATGATGCTTGCGATATCCTGCCCCTTGCCTTTACGCTTGTCCCAGTGGGAGAGCAGCACTACGCAGGTGGCCACGCTGGAGCTTTCCACGCCCGTGGCCACGTTCATTCCGCCGAGAACGGCCACGGATTCCACCTCCGGAACGGCCTTTTTCAATGCCGCGCTCAGGGCATCGGCCACATCTTTCGTACGGGTTTGCGAAGCGCCGTTGGGCATTTGCACGGCCATAAAGAAGCTGCGCTGATCCTCCACAGGCACGAGGGAGGAGGGCAGGGCCTTCATGGCTCCGAAGAGTCCGGCATATACGGCCAGCATGATAATGACCGTAATGATGCCCCGGCGGGCGACAAGGCCGAGCAGGTCGGAATAGCCTTTAAAGACCGCGTCATAGAATTTGTTGAAGAGCCGTACCAGAATGAAGGGCTGGTCCCCCTCCTTCCGGGCTTTCAGGAGCAGGGCGCAGAGCGCCGGGCTCAAGGTCAGAGAGTTGAAGGCGGAAATGCCTACGGAGAGCGAGAGGGTCAGGGCGAACTGTTGGTAAAGTTTTCCTGTGAGGCCGCCCAGCATGGTCATGGGCAGGAAAACCGAAATCAGGGCAAAGGTAATGCCCACAATGGTAAAGCCCACATCCTTCATGGCCAGGATGGCCGCCTCCCTTGGTCCGAGCCCCTCCTCCAGGCGGACCTCCACGGCCTCCACCACAACAATGGCATCGTCCACCACAATGCCCACGGCCAGCACCAGGGCGAAGAGGGTGAGGTTATTGATGTTAAGGCCAAAAAGCGGAAAAAAGGCGAAAACGCCGATAAGGGAAACAGGCACGGCCAGCATGGGAATCAGGCTTGAGCGGAAAGAGCCGAGGAACAGGTAGACCACAATGAGCACGAGCAGCAGGGCCTCGATAAGGGTGTGCACAAGCTCTTCCAGAGAGACGGTGACATATTCCGCCATATCCAGGCCGATGCTGTAGTCTATGTCCAGTCCGTCCCGAAGGAACTTGTCCTTGAGCTTTTCCATGAGGCCCCTGGCGCTTTTGGAGATCTCCACAGCATTGCCGGAGGGGAGCTGGTAAATGATCAGAGAAGCCGAGGGCTTGCCGTCCATGCGGCTGTAACTGTTATAGCCTTCGGCCCCGAGTTCTATGCCGGGGCTGGTGAGGGCCTTGCCGGATTCATCCGTGCGGGAGATATCCGGCGTCACATCCTTAAGGCGCACCACGCCGCCGTCCTGGTTGGTGCGCACAACAAGCGCGCCGAATTCCTCCGGCGTGGTCAGCCGTCCTTTAATCTGGCCGGTACGCTCGAATTTCACGCTGGAGGGCGAGGGGGCCGCGCCAAAAGAGCCTGCCGAGGCGAGTTGGTTCTGATCGTCAACCGCGCTGCGCACATCGGAAACGGCGAGCTTGTAATGCCGAAGCCGCTCCGGGTCCAGCCATATGCGCATGCCATAATCATCCGCGCCCATGAGATCTACATTGCCCACCCCCTTGATGCGGCCGAGTTCGTCCTTGATGAAGCGGGAGGCGTAATTGGCCAGGTCCAGGTCGCTGACCGTGCCCTTGGGGGAGTAGAGATTGATGAGCAGCAAAATGTCGGGCGACTGCTTGCGAATGGTCAGCCCCTGGCGGATGACCTCCTGCGGGAGCGAGGCCTCGGCCTCGGAAACCCGGTTTTGCACGTCCACCAGAGCCAGATCGTCATTACGGCCCACATCGAAGGTCACGGTCATGGACAGTGCGCCGTTGTTGAAACACTTCGATGTAATGTAGAGCATGCCCTAGGCACCATTGATCTTGCGTTCCAGCACGCCCGCAACCGATTCCGAAACCGTGAGCGCGTCCGCGCCCGGATAGGAGGCGCTTACGGAGATGGAAGGCGGCGAGATTCTGGGGTAGTTGGCCAGGGACAGGTCTTTGAGACACATGAACCCCAGCACCACGATAAGGGTTGAAATGCTGGCTGCCAAAATGGGGCGGTCAATAAAAAAGGCGAACATCACTGCCCCCCGGCTTGGCCTGCGGGCTGTTCCGGTGCTTCAGAGCCCCCCTTGCCGGGATTTTGCCCGGACACAACGGCAACCGTCATGCCGGGCCGGGCCGTCACCAACCCCTGGGTCACAACCTGCTGCCCGGCGCTCAGGCCCTTTGTGATAATGCGGGCCTCGCCGACCAGAGCGCCTGTTTCCACGGGCGTGAGCACAAGGCTGTTCTTCTCGTCCACAACATACACGGCCTTGCCCGAGCCCTGATCGAAAACGGCCATATCCGGCACTGTCAGCCGTTCGCGTTCGCCAAGGGAGGCGATAACGTTGACAAAGAGGCCGGGGCGCAGCAACTGCTCCGGGTTGGGAAATTCCGCCCGCACGCCTATGGTATTTGTTTTGCTGTCCACCACGGGGTCGGTCATTTCAAGAACGCCGGTGTGCGGATAGGGGGTATGCTGATCGCCCATCTCCAGCCGGAAGCTCGCGCCCCTGGGGTCGCCGCCGTGTTCTTTCACAATGCTGCGGATTTGCGCGAACTCCCTGTCCGTGATGGAAAATTCGGCCCGGATGGGATCGGTGCGGTAGATGGTAGTCAGCAGTACGCTGCCGTTTTGCACATAGCCGCCCACATCGACCAGGGAGCGGGTGCTGAAGCCCGTGATGGGCGAGGCGATGGTGGCGTAGCTTAAGTCCACGGCGGCCCGTTCTTCCTGGGCTTTCGCGGCTTCATAGCGGGCCAGGGATTCCGCCGCCTTGGTGACGGCATCGTCCCTGTCCTGCACGGAAACCGCGCCTTTCTCGGCCAGGGGAATAAAGCGCTTGGCCGTGGTTTCGTCATTCTCCCAGGTGGTTTTGGCCTTGAGCGTATTGGCCTTGGCCGTTCCCAAGGTGGCGGTGAGGTCGCGGTCGTCCAGCTTGTAGAGGATGTCCCCGCTTTTGACCGGAGCTCCTTCCGTAAACAGGCGCTCCGTGATGTAGCCGCTGATTCGGGAGCGCACCTCAACGGTCTCCTTGGCGGCAAGGGTGGCGTTGAAGGTGCTGGCTACAGGCACCAGTGTTGTCGTGACTTTTTCTACCACCACTTTCGAGGGGACAGGTTTGGGCGCTTCTTCCGCGCCGCCGCACCCGGCAAGCGCCAGCAGAAAGAGCAGACATAAGGGCGCGCAGCATTGTCGTCCTCTTGGGCTTCCCGTTTTTGCATCTTGATGATAGAGTTTTCCTATGTTCGCATAGAGTCTATAGGTGGCCCCGCAGGGTATACTGTTGTCAGGAGGCCTGGGGTAGCCCCGGCAGCATGACAGGACAATAGAGAGGGTGCGTGGCCTAGTGCACTCTCTCCATTTTTTGACCGATTTTTTATATGGAACCCCTGCTTTGCCCTGAACGAACGCGGCAAAGTACAACTTTTGTAAGGTTTTGGAGAAGGTTATGGATAGCAGGACCACCGAACTCACCAGCCGCTTTCTTGCCGCCGCCGATCCTGAAAAGGCGCGGCACCTCATGCGTTTTTTCAAGACAGGCAAAGGGCAGTACGGCTATGGGGATCAGTTCCTCGGCCTGCCTGTTCCGGCCACGCGCGCCCTTATCAAACCCTTTGCCTGAAAACTCACTCTTGAGGAATGCGAGCCTCTCCTTGATTCTCCCTGGCATGAAATCCGTCTGGCCGCTTTGCTGCTCATGGTTGATTATGCGAACAGGATGCTGAAAAAGCGCGATCTGCCGGGGTTGACCGGGCTTGTCGCGCTCTATGATCGCCGCCTGGAGCGGGCGAACAACTGGGACCTCATCGACCTGTCCGTATACAGCATCATGGGCGCATACTGGCTGTGCGCGGACAGCGGGACCGAGGAGCGCCGCCTTTTTCTGAAGCGCTGGGCGGACAGCGGCAATTTGTGGCGGGAACGCGCCGCTATGGTCTCCACCCTGGCCCTGATCCGCCGGGGTATTCTGGGTGAGACATTCTGGCTGGCCGAGCATTTCATCAATCACCCGCACGACCTCATGCACAAGGCCAGCGGTTGGATGCTCCGCGAGGCAGGCAAGAAGGACCTCAACGCCCTGCGCGGATTTTTAGCCGCCTTTCATACCCACCTGCCGCGAACAGCCCTCCGCTACGCCATTGAGCGCATGGGACCAGCCGAACGCAAAAAATGGATGGAAAAACCATGACCTTACACACATCCCACGCCCTCAAGACCGGGAGAGAGGGCTTTTACGACATCACTTCCGCTGTTAGAGACGCGATCAGGCAGAGCGGTCTGGCTGCCGGGCTGTGTGTTGTCTATTGCCCGCATACCACTGCCGGGATCACAATAAACGAAAACGCCGACCCGGATGTGGTTAGAGACTTGCTCCACGGGCTTGATAAGTCCTTTCCTGACCGGGCGGAGTTCCGTCATAGCGAGGGCAACAGTGCGGCCCACCTGAAAGCAAGCTGCATCGGCTCAAGCGTGACGCTCATTGTGGACAAGGGCGCGCCCTTACTCGGCACCTGGCAGGGCGTCTATTTCTGCGAATTCGATGGCCCGCGCGAACGCCGCTATCACATCAAGCTGCTTGCCGGGTAGGGTAGATAGTTTCGATATACTGCGGTCTGCTTTCCAAATAAAACGGCTCTGCATCGCTTGATGCAGAGCCGTTTTATTTGGAA
>DBDO01000125.1:3897-8265 GCA_002293605.1 Desulfovibrionaceae bacterium UBA930 | reverse complement strand
CCGGAAATGCAGGCCTGTGCGCAGACAGCGCAGCGGCGGCAGAGGTTGGCCCGGATAGAGAGCGGCCCTGCCTGACTCAAGGCCCCTTTGGCGCAAGCCCTGCGGCAGCGCCCGCAGTCCAGGCAGCGGGAGGGATCCAGCGTAATGTTCCTGTGCGCGTTCCATGATTCCGGATTGTGGCACCAGGAGCAGCGCAAGGGGCAGCCCTTGAGGAAGAATACCGTGCGGATGCCTTCTCCATCATCAATGCTGGCGCGTTTAACAGCGAAAATCAGCGGCGCTTGCGCCATAGCTCAGAAATGAGGTTTGGCAAGCAGGGCCATATACGCAAATTTATTAAGATAATTTATGTTGCCGATAAAATCGACCTCCTGATTCAACAGGGCGTTCAGCACATCGGGGGCCGGAGAAAAGAGCAGGGCGAGCAGAGCCTTGCCATCGCGGAATATAAGGGTGAAGGTGGGATTTTCCGGCTCTTTTCCGCTAACCACTTTCATTTTGCCTCCAGCGAAATAAACTGTCTGGCAGATTTTGGCGCTACGGTCTTTGAACACATACTGGGCCGTGAAATTCTTAATATTTTTGCGATACTTTGCATCCACGGCAAACTTGGCGTGCATGGCCTGCAGGAGCAGGTTGAGAAAAAGATCTACGGGGCTGCCAAGCATATGTTTGGCTGCCAGGCCTTTTTTTTGCGCTGTGTTCCTGCCGGTTTGCTCCATTCGTGCGGGTTTTTCCGGCTGGCCATGCATGGCCGAGAGGCAGTTGCTCAAGCTGTCCTGCGCCGCCTTCCATTGCGCTTCCGGAGAAAGAAGCTCGTTGTCCGCATTTTTTATGTCAACTTCAGGCATAGTGCACCGCCTTTCCGCTTTCAATGTCGTATTCGCTGCGCGTGATCAATTCTTCCTGCATGGCCGGGTTCAGGTCGTTGAAGTAGGCCGAATATCCAGACACGCGTACCAGGAGTTCCTTGTGCTTTTCCGGCGCGCGCCGGGCTTCTTCAAGCATGGCGCGGGACAGGATATTGAACTGCACCTGCTGGCCGCCCTTGCGAAAGTACCCCTCCACAAAGTCGCCCAGCCGCCGGGCGTCCTGCGCATTGCGGATTTCTGTAAATTTGATGTTCAGGGCCACACTGCCGGGGATATAGTCGGCGTTCAGGGCCGCCACGGCGTTCAGCGTTTCGGTCAGGCTGGCGGATGCGCCGGAAACCGGAGTGATGCCGCTGGCAAAGGTTTTGCCCGCAAGGCGTCCGCTGGGTAGTGCCCGGGTCATTCTGCCGTGCCCGGAGTGGTTGGTCATGGTCCAGTACGCCGGTCTGTAGTGGCCGCCGCGATAGTTTGTATAGCGCTGGTAGTTGTCATATAAAAAGCGGATAAGCGAGCGCGAGGCTCCGCTTTCGCTCTCCCTTGCAGTTCCGTATCTGGGCGTTTTATTCAGGATGTATTGATGAATTTCCAGCCGCCTGGGCGTTCCTCTAAAGTCGGCGCGCATGGCCTCAAGCAGTTCGTCCATGGTGCAGAATTTGTCGGTAAACACGGCAGCTTGCATGGCGTTAAGCGAGTCAACGACATCGGCGAAGCCCACATGCGTTGCGCCGGAAGAATTATAGAGCGCCCCGCCAAAGATGAGATCCCGCCCTTTTTCCAACGGGCCTTCGAACAGGGCCGAGAGAAGGGGCGTTGGCAGATGCCGCTGATGCAGGGCGGCCATTTTTTCATTCAGGTCTATGGCCTCTCCGATAAGCCAGGCCGTCTGCCTGGAAAAGGCATCCCACAGTTCGGCGTATGATTGAAAGTTACGCGGATCCGGCGTGAGGCTGTTAAAGCGCTCCTCCCCTGTGGTGGGCCTGCGGCCCTGATACAGCATAAGTTCGAGCGGCGCTGCCAGGTTCAGCATGACGGAGCTTGACGAATCATAGCTGCGCCCCGCTGCGGCCAGTTCCACACAGCCGATGATGGCGTAATCGCGCGCATGCTCCAGGGCGGTGCCCTGCTTTTGCAAGGTAGCGATGTTTGCCACATCATTGTGAAAAGCGGGAATGGCCTTGGTCGCGCCAATAACGGCGGCAACCCGATCACGATATTCCCGGCTGTTTTTTTCGTAATGATAGCGGGCGTTCATGTTCGGCTCGCGCGTTTTCAAAAGCTCTGTAACGCGCAGCATGATATAGGTAAGATCGTTGACAGCATCCTCACCCTGCTCGTCAATCCCGCCCACAGTAACGGCGGGTGCTGTGCCCGCGCCGCCGAACAGTTCCTCGGAAACCTGGGGCACCGCGTTAACGTTGTCCCCCAGTTTGAGCCACAGGGAGCCGATGATCTCCATGGCCTGGGCCACACTGAGCGCGCCCTTGTCCATATCCCGGCGGTAGTAAGGGTAGAGCAGTTGATCCAGGCGGCCGGGGCTGATGGCCATATTGATGTTCTCGGCGTGAATGCCGATAAGGCACAGCCAGAGGCTGTTCACAGCCTCACGGAAGGTGGAGGCCGGGTTGGCTGGCACCCTTTCGCACACGGCGGCCATGTCGTTCAGGCGCTTTTTTCTTTGGGGGTCGCGTTCGTCTTTTGCCAGGCCCCTTGCCTTTTCCGCCAGATGGCGGGCGTATAGCAGGAGTCCTTCCAGCGAAGCGGCAACAGCCCGGTAAAAATCGCGTTCCTGCCCGGAATTTTTTTCTGCCTTCGCTTCCGCCTCCTGTATGACAGGCAAAAGGCCCTTGGCGAGAACGCGCTGGAAAAAGGGCACGGTGTGAGAGATGCATCCGGCCTTTCCGGCAATGAAGAAGATCATCTTTTCCAGCAGGCGTACGGAAAGCAGACCCTTGCCGTGTTCTTTTTTGGTGGCCGCGAGAACATCGCGGTCTATCCAGTAAGGAAAGATTTCCAGGTTTAAGGTCTCGGCGTCTTCTGCGCTTAAGAGCTGGGGAGACTTGTTTCTGGAACTGATGCTGCCAAGCTCCGACCAGATGGTCAGGCCGATGAATTCGGGATAAATGGGGGCGGATTTGCGTTTGGAGCCCGTGCTTCCGGCCAGCAGATTATCATCGGGGAACAGGGCAGCCTTGTTTTCCAGATAGCGCCGCACCGCACGGGCCCGAAAGAGCTGTGGTTCTTTTTCCGGGTCCGTATCGGGCTTTTGCATATACGCGGTAATATGCTGCGCGCGCTCAATGCAAATTTCCACTGGAGCGGCCAGCAGTTCCTCACGCAGGCGCGCAAGATCGCCGAGCCCCTGTAAGCTGTATTCGCCAAGAGCAATGTCAGGCAAGGTCACCAGTTGCATATGTCCCCCTGCTGTTATTTTGCAGCCAGAATCAACGCAGCGTTACAGGCGTTGCAAGGCCGTTTACCGCGTCCCGGATTTCTTTGGCAAAAACGTTGAACCAGAAAAAATCATCACCAAGCACGGAAAAGCGCGCGGCTTCGGGTGCGTCCGATGGGGCCGCTTCCGGCGGGGCAAAAAACAGCCGGGCCAATTCCTGTGCCCCGGCGGTCTTGTTCGTCTGTCCGCTGTCCGGAGCCTTTATCATGCGCACGGAGCGTTGCAGCACCTTGCCTGGGGCATAGTCATAGCTGATATCGGGGAAAATTTTGCGCCAATGGGCCGCCAGCCGCCCAAGGGCAGTTTCCCGCGTCAGAAAGCCCTGGCGCAGGGACGATGCCAGCGCGGTCCATTGGCTTTCCGAAACCGGTGCCAAGGCCCGGCAGCGGCGCATGAAGTTCAGAATATGCCGCGCGGCCTCCAGAAAGATCTCTGTATTGTCGCGGGAATATTCGAGATCGAACTTGCGGCCTTTGGTCCGCTTCTGCCTGGCGGTGAAGCGTACGGAGCTTTTGTCCGGCGTGTGTCCAAAGCTCATATGTCCGACAAAAACAGAGGGCAGGGCGCTTTTCTTTTTCACAGCGCCAAGGCCTTTGGTCGCCGCGCGAACGGCGCGCAGGGTTTTGCCCGTGTGGCATTCTTCCGAAAGCACGCTTCCGTGGTTCCACCAGCCGCCATAGCCTGAAAATCGCTGATGCGCGTATGTATCGGCAAAAATATGCAGCAGTATGGCCAGGGCAATCAGATTTTTTCTCTCATCGGGGGCTTGTTGATACCGGCTTTCAGCCTGTTCCAGCAGTTTTCTCAGCAAGGTGGGCTTTTGCAGATTTTCCGGCTCCGTGCGCCACATGGCTTCGTCCGGAACCGGGACATTCAGGGCCTGCGGGGGAATAAAATGAAAGGGGATGCAGATAAGGCGCTGATGAGAAGGGCGGATAAGACCGGCCATATCAATGAGGCTGGAAAATCCGGTGGTGATACAGGAGAACTGCCAGCCGGAAGGCGTTTTTTTCGCCAGATGCCGTGCGAATTCCGGCACCTCTTCAA
>DBDO01000125.1:2397-3853 GCA_002293605.1 Desulfovibrionaceae bacterium UBA930 | reverse complement strand
GAAAAACCCGCTTGAACCGCCAGCGATTTAAGCGCAAAGTAGTGGAAATTGCTATCCATTGTGCGCTGTTCTCCTTGTTTTAGAGGGCGGGGAGCAAAGGCAGTATATAGAATATTACCTATTTATTCAGATATAGCATGGGGACTGTTTCTTGTGATCTCTATGAGAAATTACGATTATACATATCATGGGGTATTATTTTTGTCAAAATTATAAAAATAATATTTATTTCCAATAAATACTTTTGTTTTTGTATGAAATTACTTGCGGTTGGGGTTCAAAAACAGATAGAAAACACAAAAGGCCCCGAAGATTTCTCGTTAAACCTTTTCATTTCAAGTCCTTAGATTGAATCGCAAAAGGAAATCCTTCGTATTTTTACGGAGTAGCAGGGGCTTTCCCTCTCTTCTGTAAAATATAAAGCCCCACAAGGTCTTTATGGACCTTGTGGGGCTTATCATATTTGGCTCTGGAGCGGGAAACGGGATTTGAACCCGCAACTTCAAGCTTGGGAAGCTTGCGCTCTACCGTTGAACTATTCCCGCTCAGGCGAAGAGATTTACGAAAAAACAGGACAAAAGGCAAGCGGCATTCTTATACGCGGGTGCCGGGGCTTGAGACTTTAGTTAATATACACCGGGCCGTAGAAACGCGGGTCGCTCAAGGTCTTTCCCGTGCCGCGCACGACCGTGGTCAGGGGGTCGCTGTCGATGATGATGTTCAGGCCGGTGCTTTTGTTGATGAGTGCATCAAGCCCTTTGAGCAGCGCGCCGCCGCCCGCGAGCAGGATGCCGTTGTCCACAATGTCCGCCGCCAGTTCGGGGGGCGTTTTTTCCAGGGCTTTATGCACGGCGAGCAAAATGGCGCGCACCGGGTCGGTCAGGGCTTCGCGCACATGTCCGTCTGTAACACGCACGGAGCGGGGCGTTCCGGAGACCACATCCTTGCCGGAAACTTCAACCACAAGTTGCTCGGGCAGGGGAAAGGCCGAGCCCACGGCCAGCTTGATGCGCTCGGCCATGTTTTCCCCGATAAAAAGCTGGAATTCGTTCTGAAAGTAGCGCTGAATGGCCGTGTTCATGGCATCGCCGGCCACGCGGACCGATTCGGCGTAGGCGATGGCCGAGAGCGAGATAATGGCGACTTCCGTAGTGCCGCCGCCGATATCCACAACCATGTTGCCAAGGGGCTCGTGTATGGGCAGCCCGGCCCCGATGGCAGCGGCCATCGGCTCTTCAATCAGGCGCACGTTATTGGCCCCGGCTTGCTGGGCGGATTCGACAACGGCGCGCTTTTCAACCTGGGTGATACCGGTGGGAACGCAGATGACGATATTGGGCCGGGCCAGACTAAAGCCTGCGATTACCTTTTTGATGAAAAAGGCGATCATCTGGCGGGTGACCTCAAAATCGGCGATAACGCCATCGCGCATGGGGCGGATGGCCTTGATGCTTTT
>DBDO01000125.1:0-2386 GCA_002293605.1 Desulfovibrionaceae bacterium UBA930 | reverse complement strand
CCACGTTCGGCCTCAATGGCGACTACCGAGGGTTCGTTGAGCACAATGCCGTTTTTATGCGTGTAGAGCAGGGTGTTGGCCGTGCCTAAATCCATGGCCAAATCTTTGCTGAACATGTTGAACAGTCTGCGGAACATGGGCATCCCTGTTGTCGCGCTCTGCGGTTTGTGGAATGAGTTCCGATATATACTATACGTAGATAGCCTCGCCTGCAAGAGGGAACCGAGAAAAGGAGATTTTCGGGTGCCTGCCAAGGGCCTCAAGCCGTCTTGCGCAGCGGGTTCAACAGGCTCAGACGCCACTACATGCCGTCTGCTTTTGTCTGCATTTCCCGGTGCAGATCCCTGAGGCGGCATTTGACGTACAGGTTTTCCAGAAAGAGGGAAAAGTGCTCGGCTGCCATGCGCACAAAGTCCTGGGTAGCGCCGGAAACCGGCTGCGGCAGATCGTGGGCCAGGCAGAGCACACCGCGCGTTTTGCGCTGAATGACCAGGGGCAGGGCGAAAACGGTCTGAAAAGGGGGAAGGTTCGTGTCTTTGCCGAGCAGCACGGCTTCGGGCGAGCCTTCGGCGCTGTCGCTGCAAAGCTGGGAGCTGTTGCGAAACACCCAGCCCACAATGCCGTGGGTCATGGGAAAGGAAGGGGGCGTTTGCCCGGGCTTGAGCATCAGCGGCGTATTTTCCCCTTCCACGCTGTAGGATTCTCCGCCGGGGTCACGGGTGCACAAAATGCAATAGCCAAAGCCCGTGATGGTAGCCATAAGGTCGAGAAAATGCCGCAAAAATTCGGCCCAGCGGGAATACTGACGCCTGAGCGCGTGAATGGTGCGCAGCGCGGCATAGTGCTTGAGCATCAGGCGTTCTTCTTCCTTGCCGCTGCCATCACTCTGCAACTGGGCGATCAGATCAGCAAAAAGATGCAGCATCTTCTGATCTTTTTCTGAAAAGGAATACTGACGTTTGCTGTCAACGCACAAGGCCCCGCTTTCACCCGGCAGGGCACAGCCCATGAAGGCCTTGATGCTTTGTTCCTCATTGCCCGTATAATAGCCGAGGTAGTTCTGCCGCTGGTCGAAGTTGGCAACCAGAAGCGGCTCCCGGTTGCGCAGTATCCATCCTACAAGGCCTCGGCCTTCATGAATGTCCGCGCTGAAATCCAGCCTGTTGCCAAGACTGAAGGCGGAGGCGATATAGTACCTGCCTCCCTCTTCGCCGCCAGGGCTGAAAAAGCCGCGATCCGGCAGAAAAAGCGCGGCGGAATGGGCGTCCAGCACGCTGCAAAGAATGCCGAGAATGCGATCGTAATGGGTATGCTGCATAAAAGTGAGCCGCCTTGCCGGAATTCTATAGCATTTTGCAAAAGAAACGGAAAGAGGCGGTTTCGGGATGGCGAGCCTATAAAAAATACCAGGACAGAGCAAAAAGCAGCAACACAGCCGGAGGCAGGGGAGAGAGCACGGCCAGCGGCCAGGACAGGCCAAGGGCGTTGCGGCAGCCCGTGATCAGGGCGGCCAGAAACCAGAGCGCGCCAATGGGAGGCCCCACAAAGGGCGCGATGCTGAGAATGAAGGGGGCGACCGAATAGGACACGATTTTGTAGATCACGGCAAATTCGGCCCGCTCCGGGGCAAAGAGGCGTAAAATAATGCGTATCCAGCCGGTGACGAAAAGGAGCATTAGGCCCAGAGCCAAAGGCGCGAGCAGCAGGAGTACGGGCAGGCCGACCCGGCTGGTGAACAGGGGAGAGGCCTCGGGCAGCAGCACGCTTGCGGCCTGGGTCCAGGCCAGGGAGCCGATAATGGTCACATAGCCCATGATCAGAAAAAAAAGATAGCCTGGCGCGAGCGAGCCGGAATCGTCAAAGCCGGAGAAAAAGGCCGGGCCTCGAAACATCGTGCCGTGCACTGTGCTGATAAAGCCTTTCACCCAGCCGTTTTCAGCCGGATTCTCCCAGGGAATGGCGTTTTTACCCAAAAGCGGCCTTGGGCTTTGTCCGTCCGCCTCCATGTCGGAAGGAGTATCAACACCTTCCCGCAAAGCGCCGAGGTCGCGCAAAGGGCGTTCCGTGGGAGCCTCTCGCAGCATGCGCAAATCCTGCTCCACCCGCTCTTCGGGGTCGGGGCCTCCCTCGGCATAGGGAAAAATAGGGACGCTGCGTTCGGCAGCTTCGCCCGGCGCGCTGGTCTTGTCAAAAAGGGCGTTTTCAGGCGCGGCAGGGCCGTTCGTGCCCTGGCCTTCTTCGGCAAAGGCCGGTACCCGAAGGCGCGCAGCAGGGGCGCTTTGGGAAAGCCCGGAATCTGTCTGAGGCGCGGCCTCTTCTTTTTCGGCAAAGGATGCAACTCGAAGGCGCGCGGGCTTGCCCTGTGACGCTTCAGCCCCAGCCTGCG
>DBDO01000031.1:2342-2675 GCA_002293605.1 Desulfovibrionaceae bacterium UBA930 | reverse complement strand
CCAGCCCCCGGAAATCCCGCGCATAAGCGGAGGGGACGTGAGGGCGCGCGTTTTGATGCGGCATGAGGAGATTACGGCCTCAGTCGCTTTTTGCAGGCGGCTGCTCAAAGATTTTCTCGATTCCGAAGGCAGCGGGAAAGGTCCGGAAGAGACTCGGGCAAGCGCCTCCTTCCCCGATGCCGGGCGAAATCGCTTCGCTGTTGCGCTGGTTGAAGGCTGGCGCGGCGAAGTCTGCCACGTAGCCCTCACAGGCAGGGACGGACACTTTCTGGCCTATAAGGCCGTTGACCCTTCCTTCCACAACTGGATGGGGCTGGCCCTGGCCCTTCGCGG
>DBDO01000031.1:0-2314 GCA_002293605.1 Desulfovibrionaceae bacterium UBA930 | reverse complement strand
CAGTAAGGGAGCCAAGTGTGCTGGATATTTTTTTTGAACGCTTCCGCCAAAAAAGGCGTACTGTTGCCTTTCCGGCTGCGCCCCCGATACTGCCGCCGCGCTTTCGCGGACGGCCCTTTATAGACGCGGCCCGTTGCGAGGGGCTCAAAAACAGCGCATGCTCCCTGTGTATGGAGAGTTGCCCGGTCAAGGCCATTACTCTGGAAAGCGGCGCACCGGCCCTGGATATGGGCGTCTGCACCTTTTGCGGAAACTGCGCCCGGGCCTGCCCGCGCGAAGCCCTGGTCTTCACCACGGACTGGCGTTTGGCCTCAACCAGCCGCGAGGCCCTGATCATCCGCCCGCTGGACTATATTCCCGGTGAAAATTCTCCGGTGCGCCAGTCCCTGCCCGAGGATGCGGAACGATCTTTTCTGCTGCCGGAACTGCCTGTCGAGCCAAACAGGGCCGCAGGCGGGGCCTTCAAACGCTCTTTTCGCCTGCGCCAGGTCAGCGCCGCCGGTTGCGGGGCCTGTGAGGCGGACATTAACGTGCTGACCACCATAGTTTTTGATCTGGCCCGCTTCGGCATGGATATTGTCGCCTCCCCGCGCCACGCCGATGCCCTGGCCCTGACCGGTCCCGTGCCGCGCAACATGCTCGAAGGTCTGATCAAGTGCTATCACGCCATGCCCGAACCCAAAACAGTTCTGGCTTTCGGCTCCTGCGCCATTTCCGGCGGCCTCTTTCGCCGCGAAGGCCCCTATGCCTCCGGACAGCACAGCGAGGGCGGCCCGCCCCACCTGAAAGCCGACCTCTATATTCCCGGCTGCCCCCCGCACCCCTACAGCTCGCTGGATGGCCTGCTCAGGTTTGTGGGGAGGGGGGCTGCTCCCATGGGAACTGAATACATCGGATCATAGTTTTTCAAAAACCTGTCTATTCCTGGATTCCAGAGCAAAATACTATACTATATCGATAGCTACCGAAAATAATAAAAACGAATACATACAAAAGCATCCTTTATTCTCAAAAACCCAGATAGCGCTTGTCATTTTCCAAATTATAAGATAAAGAGTAGCAGCTTATGTGAAGGGGACAGACAGCTTGGCATAGTTTTATTGTTTGATAATCGGGCGGGTATACATGAAACAGGCATGCAAACACGGTTGACTGCCGTATGCCACTCATATGTCTGGATGCATTTTTTCAAGCGCTCCCGGCATAAGAAACACCAAGGACTGCTTCGGCTGTTGCGGATTTCATATAAAATTTTGCCATGCTCTATTTACAGGACAGCAGATGACTTCCCTCCCTGTCATATCCATCGTCATTAGCAGCTATAATCATGGAGCCTACATCGGACAAGCGTTAGAAAGCGTGCTTGCCCAGAGTTATGCTTCATTTGAAGCCATCGTGGTTGATGACGGTTCCAGCGATGACTCATGGAGAATCATCCAGGATTTCGCTGCCTTGGATGAACGCATCAAAACGGTAAAACACCCGGACGGGGGCAACCACGGGCTATGTGCCACGCTCTCGTTGGCGCTTGAATGCTGCCGGGGCGAGTATATAGCTTTTCTTGAGAGCGATGACTTCTGGAAGCCGGACTGCCTGGAGAAACGTCTGACCGCATTGCAAAAGAGCAACGCGGGCGCGGTTTTCAATTCCGTGGAAATTCTGTGCATGCCCGGTGCCAAGGCGGATGGCGACAGCATTATGGCCAATATGCGTCATGCCCGTTTCAGCAAAGAAAGCGGCCCTGTGGATATACGCACCAATATTTTGATTGAGAATGTGATTCCGGCATTCTCCGCTGTCATGCTGCGCAGATCACTGCTCAAAGACCTCTCCTTCGCCTCTCCCGTCCCACAATGGCTGGACTGGTGGCTGTGGGTGCAAATCGCGCAGACGACATTATTTGCCTATATTCCTGAGCGGATGACAGTATGGAGGAGCCATGCGGCAAGTTATAACAGCCGGTACTCGTTCCACACATACATGAAGATGTTTTCAAGCATGAGAAAAGGCCTCACAAGCCTGATCGCGCTGAACAAGTATCATCTGACACCCCTTCAGCGTATACTTATGCATTGCCCTGCGCCTTTGCTCCTGGCGCTGCGCATGCTGGCAATCTGGAGATACGGTGGCCCGCACGCTCTGTATGCCAGGGTTGCCTCGAAAATCACCGCGCGAACTTGGGCAAGGGTATCGTGATATGACAGGCGCGAAAAACCCCTTGTTCAGCATATGCATCCCGACCTATAACCGAGCTGATTTTTTGCGAAAGACGCTCGAATGCATGGTCACACAGAAGATTTTTCTGGAAACGGAC
>DBDO01000157.1 GCA_002293605.1 Desulfovibrionaceae bacterium UBA930 | reverse complement strand
ACCAAGGGCGTGGAGCCGAGCTACAACTTCTTCGGCATCACCCCCATGCGCGTGGTGGACAACATCCCCCTGGTGGCCGGATTCCTCATCTTCTATGTCATCTACACCATGTGGTACGGCTTCGCCATTTTCGAGCTCTTCGAAGGCATCGGCCTGACCATGAAGAAGAGCGCCAAGCAGGAAGCCTAGGGAAACTCTGCCTATTCCGCTTTGAAGAAAGGCTGCGTTTTTCCCTTTGGCACAGTAAGTAAAGGGAAAAACGCAGCCTTTTTCGCAAAAGTGAAAAGTTTCTCTTGATCTTCATCCCAGATAAGGGGTATTCAGACGCTGTCTTTTACGGAAGCGCTGTTTTCTTATCACCTTTGAAAAGAAAAGGGGGGCATTGGCATGGGTCTGCGGTATCGCATCTGCGCCCTGGAGAACTCTTGTCCCTTTGCCCGAAAAGCCGTAAGCGGCGCTGACTGTTTCGGCCCGCTTTTTGCACTCACTCACTCACTCACTCACTCACTCACTTAACGAACCTTCCCTCTTCCGCGCCCCTTTCCAAGCCTGGCGCGGCTTTCGCGTTTTCAAAAAATTCCGCAAAACAGCCTTGTGCCAAACTTGTGCCCCGTTCCTTTTCAGGAGCGGGGTCTTTCTTTGGCACCAGGGAGCAATGGGCTTTGAGGCAAGGCACAGGTATTTCCTTTGGCAAGATGCGCGGGAATGCTCTGATGGGGGCTGGACGGCCTGTCCTGTCCCCGGAGGGAACAAACGGGCAGGGCTGCCGGGCGGAATACCTACGCCTTTCCTCTCCAGATTGGAACTATAAGGTATTGTGTATTTTTTACTTATGCAAAACGAAAAAGTTTTTATCATCATTGTTACCTACAATGCTGAATCCTGGCTTCCGATCTGCTGCCGCGAGTTCGGCGCGCTGCCGGAAGGCTGGGAACTTCTGGTGGTAGACAACGGCTCCACAGATGGAACTGTCCACCTGTTGCAAAAAGAGTATCCGCATGCCCGTCTGATTGAAAACAAAAACAATCTCGGCTTCGGGCGGGCCAATAATCTGGCTTTACACAGGGCCCTGGCCGAAGGCGCGGCATATGCATTTCTGCTGAATCAGGATGCTGAAATCACGCTGTCCGCGATTCAGGCCTTGATCGCTCTGCAAAAGCAGCATCCCGACTGTCTTGTTCTCAGCCCTGTGCAACTGACCGGAGCGGACAGTGATCTGGATTACGGTTTTGCCCGCTGTGTCCGCCCAAAAGCCTGTCCGGGGCTTATCCTTGACGGAGTCAGCGGTGCGGTGAAAGATTTTTATTATAGCCAGGAGGGCGTGGCCGCTGCATGGCTGCTCAGTCGGGAGGCCTTAAATACAATAGGAGGCTTTAATCCCTTATTCTACCATTATGGCGAGGATGAGGATTATGTGAACCGCATCCTCTACCACGGCTATCATGTGGGCCTGGGTACAAGGATTTACGCGAGGCACCACAGGGAAGATCGGCCCCGGGTTAAAAAAATGGCGGGCACCCGCTTTATAGACAAGCTGATCCGCATGGCGGACCCTTCCCGTCCGGCGCCGTCCCGCACGGCTATAGTGTTGAGCTATATGCCCGCGATATGCAGATTGTTGCTGGAAGGGCGCTTTTCTCTGGCCGCGTATTTTTTCGCCTGCTGCCGGAATTTGCTGAGAGGGGGCAGGCAGTCCTTTCGGGAGATAAGCAAGACCAGGGGGCCGTCCTTTTTAGGGGCTGGTTCATAAGAGGTAGGCATACGAATGCAACGCGAGTTCTCCACCCTCACTGTCTGCATCTTTTTTGCCGCCCTGCTGCTGAACTTCTTCTGCCTGTTCAGCCTCAGCTCAAATACCCTGGCTTTAACCCTGCTGGCGCTCTGCTGCCCGCTCGCCTTTCTGGCCGCTGGCGAGCGACCCCGGCTCACCTGGTACCATGCCCTGTTCATCCTTTTTATAGGCTATCTTTTCCTGCATAACACCTTTATTTTTCCGGAGGAAAAAAGCTTTGCCTTCAGGCGCAAGGCCGTGCTGGCTTTCCTGGCAGGCATGGCCGCCTTTCAGATACTCAAAAACCGCAATATGCGCTTCCTGTATCTTATGAATCTGGCCTTGCCTTTTGTGCTTGCCGGGGTAGCTGTTCTGACGGCCCTGGGAACGCTCTCATATGAGAGTCTTTTTCACGGCCCCCGCTTAGTGCTGCACACTAAAATGCCCAATAATTTTGGCATGATGCTGTCCATCTGTCTGATGAGCGGATTAGCTTTTCTGCTTCATGGCAGACCTGAAGCCGCACGGCCTTTCGGGGCGGTCACCGATGGCAGAAAGCGGCTCTTCTCGCTTGTGCGCGGTGCCGCTGAGTCCAGACCCTTTGTTTTGTGCAGCACGGCGGCAAGCTTTGCGCTTCTGCTGGCCACGCATACCAAAACCTCGATCTTTGCGGTGCTCATCGTTGGCGGACTTTTTTCCGCCTATATATTTGTTAAGCGCTTCGGCCTGCTGCGGACAGGGGGCCTTTTCCTGCTGCTGGCGCTTTGCTCCGTATTTGTCTGGCAGTTCTGTCCCCTGGGACAGCAGCACAAGGACCGCTTTTACAAGGATGTTCTCAGCAAGGCCCTAACCCCCTGGGACTATCCGACAGTTATCTCCCGCAAACCTATCTGGGAAAGCGGCATACTGGCCTTCAAGGAAAGGCCGCTCTTCGGCATAGGGCTGAACGCTTTCAAGGAATTCCATCAGGACAGGGTCCGCGCGGATTATGATCGCCTGATCGCTCTTTATGGAAAGGAGCTTGTGGACCGTGACACCGTACGCATTGGCAGCCCGCATAACGACTATCTGCTCTGGTTTGCGGAAACAGGCTGTATCGGCGGCGCGCTGTTTTGCCTGCTGTTTTTCGCCCCGCTTGCCTCTTGTCTGAAACAACGGACCCTTTACGGCGAGATGGGATTGATCCTTTCCGTCTATGCCATAAGTTTTTTGTTTCTTGACGTGGTAAACGGAGGCCGTAGGGCTGAGTTCGGCGTCACAGTCATCTTTATGACCCTGGGTTATTTCTCCGGTATTTTGGGCAAAAGCCCGCCGCAAAGGCAAGAGACACTTGCCCCTGCGGGCTGCCCTGTTTTTTTATGCCAGACTGAAAGTTAAGGGAAGGCAGTAGAGGATATTGGCTACAGTTATTCAAACATGGAAGGCCTGGATGGTAGAGCAATGAGTATTCTCTATACCCGCATAGTCGTATAGCAGCGACAAAGGAAAAATTACATTGAAAAAATATCAGCGTGGG
>DBDO01000084.1:1667-6847 GCA_002293605.1 Desulfovibrionaceae bacterium UBA930 | reverse complement strand
GCGAAGCGGCCTTGTTTTCTTGACGGGAGCGCATAATTGGAATACGCCTAGCTGTTCGAGGGTTTTTATCCCAATTTTTATGGAGAGTTGCTTTGAGTTCTTCCGATATGCCGCCCCCCTCTTTGAATCCGCGCCCTGATGGCGCGAAGGATGCACGCCCTGGGGGACAAACGAAAGCGCGCAGGCCCGAGGTAAAGATCGCCAGCAAGTCTCCGCAGGTACGCTATTTCATGCCCATGCTGGAGAGCCTCGCCCTGCGGGACGAACTGAACGAGGTCGTCAAAAACCGGGTAGTGAAATCCTGTGAGCTGCTGGATTCCGGCACCGGGCTTTATGCCAACGGTTTTGTAAAAAGGCACGATGCCGCTGCGGTCATGCGGGAAAACGAGGGCAGAACCGCCGAGGAGCTTACGCAGAAAGGCGAAATATTCGTGCTTGCCGGGCGTGTTGTCTCTTTGCGGTCCTTTGGCAAGGTGGCCTTTTTTCATCTCATGGACGCCTCGGGCCGCATACAGTGCTATGCCGCCAGGGAAATACTCGGCGAGGCCGCCTATTCCCTTTTTAAAAAGCTTGATACAGGCGATATTGTCGGTGTGGAAGGCCTTTTGTTCCGCACCAAGACGGACGAGTTGACCCTGGAATGCCGCTCGCTCAGGCTGCTGACCAAGTCCATCCGGCCCCTGCCCGAGAAATACCACGGTCTCAAAGATGTGGAGACGCGCTACCGCCAGCGCTATGTGGACTTGATCGTCACTGAACGCACCCGCGAGATTTTTGCAAAACGCATTCAGGTCGTGCGCGAGTTCAGGCGTTTTATGGAAGACGAGGGTTTTCTTGAAGTGGAAACCCCCATGCTCCAGCCCATACCCGGAGGCGCTACCGCCAGGCCCTTTACCACCCACCATAACGCCCTGGACATGCGCCTGTACATGCGCATCGCCCCGGAACTCTACCTTAAGCGCCTGCTGGTCGGTGGCTTTGAGAAGGTTTTTGAAATAAATCGGAACTTTCGCAACGAAGGCATTTCGGTGCGGCACAACCCGGAATTCACCATGTGTGAATTTTACTGGGCCTATGCCACCTTTGAAGATCTCATGGATCTGACCGAGCGCCTGATAGGCCATCTGGCCAAAGCCGTATGCGGCAGCTATGTCATCCAGTATCAGGGGCAGCAGGTGGATCTCACCCCCGGCACCTGGAAGCGGCTTTCCTTTTTTGAGTCGCTGGAATGTATCGGCGGGCACAAGCCGGACTTTTACCGGGATGCCGCTGCCGTAAGCCGCTACATCCGGCAGCGGGGCGAAAAAGCCATTGAAGGCGAAAAGCTGGGCAAACTTCAGGCCAAGCTTTTTGATCTGGACGTGGAGCCAAAGCTCATACAGCCGCATTTTATCTATCACTATCCCACCGAGATATCCCCCCTGTCCAGGCGCAACGATGAGAACCCCGAGGTGACGGATCGCTACGAGCTTTTCATTACCGGCCGGGAGCTTGCCAACGCCTTTTCGGAACTCAACGATCCGGCGGATCAGCGCATGCGCTTTGAGGAGCAGGTTGCTGAGAAGAACGCGGGCGATGACGAAGCCCACGCTATGGATGAAGATTACCTGCGCGCGCTTGAATACGGCATGCCTCCGGCAGCCGGGCAGGGTATTGGCATTGACCGCCTGGTCATGCTGCTTACCGACTCGCCCTCCATCCGCGAAGTGATTCTCTTTCCCCTGCTTAAGCCGGAAGGGTAGGGCGTGGAAGTCTCTGTAATTGTATGCGGGGCTCTGCCCCGCGCCCCGCAAGGGGGCGCGGCCCCCTTGACCCGCGATTCAGGACGCAGCGCCGGGGAATGCATTCGCCATGCGTTTTGAATTCTTCATTGCCTTGCGCTATCTTTTTGCCCGCAAGGGGCAGGCCTTTATTTCCGTCATTTCCTGGATATCCGTGGCCGGTGTTGCCTTGGGCGTGGCCTCCCTGATTGTGGTCATGGGCGTGATGAACGGCTTTACCACGGATCTGCGCGACAAGCTCATCGGCATGAGTTCCCACGCCGTTATCCACAGCCGCATGGGCGCAATGGAGGAAGACAGGGAACTGCTGCGCCATCTTGACGCTGCCCAGGGCGTTATCGGTGCCACGCCCTTTATTCAGTCCGGCGTGCTGCTCTCCAGCCATTCCGGCGGAACCGGCGTCTATCTTCGCGGCCTTGACCCTGATACGGCGGGCAAGGTGCTGGACGGGCTTAAAAATCTGACCAGCGGCAGTCTGGACGCCCTGAAAAGCGCCGAAGGCCTGCCCGGCATTATTATCGGGGAGGCGCTCGCCTCCCGACTGGCCGTGCATATCGGCAGCCGGGTCAACCTCATGTCGCCGTCCGGGCAGCAGAGTTCTGCCGGTTTTTCTCCACGCGTCAAACCCTTCAGAGTGGTCGGGCTTTTTTCCGTGGGCCTGGCCGAGTATGACGGGAGCCTTGCCCTTGTCAGCCTGGATATGGCCAGGGATGTGCTCGGCTGGCAGGGCAGGCGTATTTCCGGCGTTGAAGTGGCGGTTTCCGATGTATACCGGGTAGAGGAAATCCTGGATGCGGCGCTTGAGGGCGCGCAGGATGAGAGCCTGTACGCCGCCACCTGGATGGAAATGAACGCCAACCTGTACGCGGCGCTCAAGCTGGAAAAGGCGGCCATGGCCGTAATTTTGGCCCTGGTGATCCTGGTGGGCTCTTTTTCCATTGTCACCGCCCTGGTGATGCTGGTTATGGAAAAAACGAGAGATATCGCCATATTGATGTCTATGGGCGCTACCACCGGCGCGGTGCGCACTATCTTCATGCTCCAGGGTACGATTATCGGGCTGATGGGGGCCTCTCTCGGCTGCGCGCTCGGGCTTGGTACCTGCTTTCTGCTCAAACGCTACAAATTCATCGAACTGCCGCGCGGCGTATACTCTTTGGACTACCTGCCGGTTCTGCTGCAATGGTCGGATATGCTCCTGACAGTCGGCTGCGCCATACTGCTTTGCTTTTTGGCCACGCTGTATCCTGCGGGGCAGGCGGCCCGTCTGGAACCGGTAGATGCGCTGAGGCATGAATAATGGCGGACCAGTATAGATCTGACATTCCGGACCTTTTGGGCGTTTCTGCCGTTCCGCTGTATTCCCTGCGGGATGTGAGCAAGCTTTTTACAGGCCCCGGAGAGCAAATTCATATTTTACAAGGCCTCTGCCTTGATATACAAGAAGGCGAGACTCTTGCCGTGGTCGGTGCCTCAGGTTCGGGAAAATCAACCCTGTTGCATATTCTCGGCACACTGGCTTCACATACAGCCGGAGAGCTTTTTTTCCGGGGCCGGGATGTATCGGCCCTTTCCGGAGCAGCCAAAGCCGCTGTGCGCAACAAGGAAATAGGCTTCGTTTTTCAGTTTCATCATTTGCTGCCCGAATTTACAACACTGGAAAACGTGGCCATGCAGGCCATTATCGGCGGTGCTTCGCGTAAAGAAGCCCTGGCCCGGGCGGAAGAGGCCCTCTTTCGGGTAGGGCTTGCCGATCGCGCCGCTTTCAATGTGGGAACCCTGTCCGGCGGCGAGCGGCAGCGCGCGGCCATTGCGCGGGCGATACTGCAACGGCCTGCGGTACTCCTGGCGGATGAGCCCACAGGCAACCTTGACGAAAAAAACGGGCGGCGGATTGCCGAACTGCTTTTGGAGCTTAATACCGCCGACTCCATGGCCATGATTGTCGTCACCCACAATCCAGAGCTTGCCAATTGCATGGGCAGATGCTTTGAACTTAAGTCCGGAGAGTTATATGAGCAAACGCGCTGAATGGGGCCAGGCCTTCGTTGCGGTTTTTGCCGCTTTTGTGGCTCTCGGAATGTTTTTCATTGCCGCAGACTCCTTTGCCGCTTCCCGTGCGGCCCGCATTCTGGTGCTGCCCTTCCAGGTGCACGTAGGCGCGGGCCAGAGCGATGTGGAAGCGAACTTTCCGGAAATGCTCGGCAGGCGCATCGGGGCCTCCGGCCTGGATGTGATCCCCAACGCGCAGATGCTGAAAGTTGTGCAGGCGCGCAATATCAGCACGCTTGACGTGGCGGCTGTGCGCTCTTTGGCCGTTGCTGCCGGGGCCACGCATGCCATATACGGCAGCGTGAACCAGGCGGGCAATGCCCTGAGCGTGGACGCCCGGCTCGTCAGCGCGAAAAGTTCGGAACAGCCCAGGCCTGTCTTTGTGGAACAACGGGCCGGAGAGGCCAATCTCGGCTATGCCATGGACGAACTGGCAGGGGCTGTTATTGCTGAACTGCCCGCGCCGTCCCCTGCCGGGGCCTCGGCTGCCCTTGGGGCGTCTGCTTCTGCCGGGGGCGGGCTGGCTGGCGTTGAAGTGCGCGGCACCAAGGTGCTGGACCCCGATGTGGTGCTCATGCGCCTGACCATCCGCAAGGGCGATGCGCCGGACGCCATGATCATCGACCAGGACGTGAAGCGGGTCTGGGAACTCGGCTATTTCAGCGATGTGCAGGTGAATGTCGAGCACCGCGCGGACGGGGCCTACCTCGTCTACACTGTGGCGGAAAAGCCCCGTGTGGAAAGCATTGTCATAGAAGGCAACAGCGAACTGGACGAAGACGACATCACCGGTGCCATGAGCACCAAGGCCGGTTCCGTGTTGAATGAAAGCCTGCTGGCGGAAGATATTCAGAAAATTATCGATCTGTACCGCAAAAAGGGCTTTTACCTTGCCAAGGTTGATTCGCGCTTTGACGCGCGCCAGGACGGCGCGAGCGCTGCCGTGGTGCTGCGTATCGAGGAAGGCGCGGAGCTGTACATCAAGGAAGTGAAAATCGAGGGCGTCAGCAAGCTGGACGAGGACGATGTGAAGGATCAGCTTTTGCTGACCGAGCGCAACATGATTTCCTGGGTGACCGGCACGGGCATTCTGAAAGAGGAGCTTATCGAGCGCGACTCTTCCGCCATCAATGCCTACTACCTGGATCGCGGTTTTATGGACATTACGGTGGCCGCGCCCAAGATCGACTATCATGACGATGGCATCGTGGTCACCTTTCCGATTCATGAAGGACCGCAGTACGCCTTGGGCGAGGTGGGCTTTACGGGCGATTTGATCGACACGGACGAGCGCCTGCGCAGCGAGATCAATAGCGATGATATCGCGGCCAGGGGCGAATTCTTCAA
>DBDO01000084.1:0-1652 GCA_002293605.1 Desulfovibrionaceae bacterium UBA930 | reverse complement strand
TACGCCTTTGCCGACATCACGCCCCGCCCGAAAAAGCGCGCGGACGGCAGCCACATCGTGGACATAGAATACGGCATTGAAAAGAAAAACAAAGTGTATGTGCGGCGGGTGCTGGTCGAAGGCAACAACAAAACCCGCGACAACGTCATCCTGCGCGAAATGCGCCTTACCGATGGTGAGCAGTTTGAAGGCGCGAAACTGCGCCGCAGCGCGGACCGCCTGAACAAGCTCGGCTACTTTGAAGTCGCGGAAGCGGAACTGATCCCCACGGAGCAGGACGATGAAGTGGATCTCAAGGTGAAAGTCAAGGAAAAGCCCACTGGCGCGCTCATGGCCGGGGTTGGCTACTCCACCTTCTCCCAGATGGGCGTATCCGCTACCATCATGGAAAGAAACCTCTGGGGCAAGGGCTATCAGCTTTCCTTGCAGTCCGCCTTTTCCGGCCGCCGCGATGCCTACACCCTGTCCTTCACCAACCCGCGCTTTAACGACACTCCGCTCTCCATAGGCGCGGACCTCTACCACTGGCGCGATGACTACATCGACTACACCAAGCGGACCACAGGCGGCGTCATGCGCTTTGCCTACCCGCTCGGGGAATACACCTCCATCGGCTGGGGCTACCGCCTGGATCAGTACAGAATATACGACCTGAACACGCACGCCTCTTCCATCATTCAAAAGTACGCGGGTGATGATCGCTTCACCAGCGTGGCCCTTGCCCGGATTGTGCGCGACAGCACCAAAAACGCCCAGGGCGTGCCCACGGACGGCAATATCGATCTGCTCAGTGTGGAATACGGCGGCGGCCTTATGGGCGGGGATGACGATTTCGTCACCCTTACGGCCCAGCACGACAGCTACTACCAGCTTGCGCCGGGCCATGTGCTGCATGGCAAGGTCAAAGGCTCGATCATCATGGAAAACGGCTCTGATGAAGTGCCGGTGTTCGAACGCTTCTGGATGGGCGGCATGAACTCGGTGCGCGGCTATGACAGCCGGGATATCGTGCCCAGAGATCCGGAGACGGGCGACCGTATCGGCGGCACCCGCATGGCCTTTGCCAACCTGGAATANNTGTATCTGGTTCCCTTCTTTGACGCGGGCTTTAACATTGATGCGGACCGCGACTACAAGTTCAGCGATGAAATCAAAAAGTCCGCAGGTCTGGAAATACGCTGGCGTTCGCCCATGGGCGACCTGNNCTTTGACGAGGACCGCAGGGGAGACAGAAGCTCAGGACGCTTTGAATTTTCCATGGGGCAGATGTTCTGATAGAAAAGCGCGCCGGGAAACACTCCCCGGCGCGCTTTGTTTATAAAAGGAATTTTCCATGTTCTGCTGATTCTGCCAGAGGCCGCGATAGCCGTGATGCGTTCCGTGCCCTTGTACTCTGCCCTGTTGCTGCTTGGCCTCTTTTGCGGCCTTGCTCACTTGCTGACGCAGACGGCCCAGGCGGCCCCGGCGACACGGACNNGTCCGGGCGGCAAAAGCCTCCTCCCTGCAAGGCAGCATCGCCGACTTTGAGGCCCTGGAAAAACATGCCTCCCGCGCCTCCCGGCGGGATCTCTGGCTCGCCTTGGAAGAGGATTTCGCCGCGCTGGCGGCAAAAAGCAAGGGCGATGCCCGCGCGAACGCGCTCCTCTATCACG
>DBDO01000214.1 GCA_002293605.1 Desulfovibrionaceae bacterium UBA930 | reverse complement strand
GGGGTCCGGGGAGGCAGGGCCTCCCCGGAAAAAGCCCTCGCAATACGTTTTAGCTACGATGAACGCCGCATCAGCCACCATTGCTGCCCTATGGATATCACGTTGTTCACCAGCCAGTAAACAACGAGTCCGGAGGGGAAGCCGAGGAAGAGCACGGTAAAGATAAGCGGCATGAACATCATCACCTTGGCCTGGGTGGGGTCGCCGGGCGCGGGGGTGAGTTTTTGCTGCAAGAACATGCTTGCGCCCATTATCAGGGGGGTAATGAGGTAGGGGTCACGCGCGGAGAGGTCTACCAGCCAGGGCAGATCGGTGAAGGGCAGGGTTTGGATAAAGGGCGCGTGCCGCAGTTCTATGGCGTTCAAAAGCGCCTGATACAGGCCGAAGAAGACCGGAATCTGCACCAGAATGGGCAGACAGCCGCCAGCCGGGTTGACCTTGTAGGTCTTGTAGAGCTGCATGACTTCCCGGTTCAGGGCTTCTTTGTCATCGGCGTATTTTTCCCGCAGCTTGGTCATGAGCGGCTGAAGCTGCTTCATCTGCTGCATGGACTTGTAGCTTTTCTGCGAAAGGGGCCAGAAGAGCAGCTTGATCAGAATGGTCATGAGCACGATGGCCGTGCCCCAGTTGTGCACGTAGCTGTGCAGGAATTGCAGCAGCCAGACCAGGGGCTTGGCAATGATGGAGAAAAAGCCGTAGTCAATGGCCTTGCCAAGCTGGTTCGGCGCGGCTTCAAGCTGTTTGCTGTCCTTGGGGCCGAGGTAGTAGACGCTCTCTACCGTGGATTCCGCGCCCGGCGTCAGGCTGACTTTTTTGCCCGCGCGCGCGCTGAACACCTCGCCGCCGATCATGGCGGCCTCGCCCAGGCCGTCTGCCCCGTCCACGCTGACCGCGCCCATGAAGTAGTTGTTCATGACCGCCATCCAGGAAAGGGGGGCTTCAACGGCCACGCGCTTTTCCAGCGAAGCGGCGCTGCCTTCTTCGTCAAACTCTCCGCCCTGCACCCAGGCCACGCGGGTCAGGTTGTAGGGGCTTTCTTCCGGGGCCGGGCTTTCGCCCCCGAAAATCCAGTGGCGCAAGGTGGCGAGAATGCCGGGCGCCTTTTCGCTGGCAAGGGAGGAAGCGGCGAAGGAAAAGACCACAGCCGCTGTTTTCGGCTCGGCAGAGGCAAGGCGCACTGTCTCCCGGATGAGGTAGCTTGCGCCTTCAAAGCGCAATTCCCTGATCAGGCGGATTCCCGCGACCTCGCCGCTGAAGCGCAGCACGCCGCTGCCCTTTTCGTCCAGGTTCAGGTCTTTCCCTTCAAGGGTCCAGGCATCCGTGCCCCAGGTGGGCGTTCTGCCGATCAAAAGACCCAGCGGGGCCTGGCCTGCGGCTGCTTCGGAAACCAGATCCACCAGGCCGGAATTTTTATCCACCCCGTTGGTATAGCCTTTCAGGGAAAACTGGCGCAGCACCCCGCCCTTGCTGTGCAATACAGCCTTGTAGAGCGGCGTTTCCACGCTCACAAGCCGCCCTTCGGAAGGGGTGAAGGCCGGAGCGGCAAGGGGGGCTTCATCAAAGATTCCGGCATCTGTGCCCTTGGCGCTTCCGTTTTGGGAGGCAGGGGCGGAAGGCGAAGCCCCTTGCGGAGCGGCGCTCTGCACAGCCGGGTCCGGTTGCGGAGGCACCCAGCCCATATAGAGGGAGAGCGCGTTCCAACCGAGAAAAATAGCTACGGATATGGCAATAGCGGCTATAAGGCGTTTGCTTTCCATGAGTGATTCAACGTTTCCTGTGGTAGAGGGAATCACGCGCGGCAGGCACAGGGTCGTGGCCGCCGGGATTCCAGGGGTGACATCGCAACAGGCGAAGCAGGGTCAAAAAGCCGCCCCGAAAGACGCCGTGCGTCATAAGGGCCTGTTCGGCATAGGCGGAACAGCTCGGGTAAAAGCGGCAACGCCCCGGCATGAGCGGCGAGAGAAAGTACCGGTAGAAGCGGATTGGCGCAAGGGCCAGCTTTAACGGCACATCGCCGGGCTTCATGAGGGCGTTTTCCTGGAGAGAGAGCGGAAAAGCGGCAAAAGCTCGCCGCAAACCCGCTCCAGATTCAGACTGCGCGGTTCCAGGCCCCGTTTGGGCACGACCACATAGTCGTAGCCTTGCGGAATTTTCGCCTGTTCAAGGCGAAAGCATTCCCGCACCAAGCGCCGCACCCGGTTGCGCCATACGGCGCAGCCGGTTTTTCGGGTTACGGCGAGTCCGAGCCTCCAGGGCAACCCGGCCTCGCCGCGTTTTGCCGCGAACAGCACAAAACCGGCGGAAAAAAAGCGCCGACCGGAATCATAGCAATGCAAAAAATCCGGTCTGTCCGTCAGCCTGTGCTCGCGGCAAAACCTCAAACGGAAAGCCTCTTGCGGCCTTTGGCGCGTCTGCGGCGCAAAATCTCGCGTCCGGCCGGGGTGGCCATGCGGGCGCGGAAACCGTGAACGCGTTTGCGCTTGATCCGGCTGGGCTGATACGTTCTTTTCATGACAAACTCCTTGCAGGAAATAGGAACGGACTTCCTTATCCCTTTCCCTCGCGGGCGTCAAGGGATTCGCGCGAGGCACGCAGGGCAATCGAATGAAGCTGTTATGCGACCGTAGCCTTTAATGC
>DBDO01000141.1:7657-11253 GCA_002293605.1 Desulfovibrionaceae bacterium UBA930 | reverse complement strand
GCCGGAAGACGCGGCATGGCTCTGGCTTCGGGAATTGGCAAAAGCTTTGGCGCTCAAGCCCGCTGCCGCCTCCTGGGCCGCGGCCTGGGCTTCGGGCAGGCTGAGAATTTGTGAGTAGGCCCCGCGCAGCCCGAGCAGCACCTTGAGCACCTCATCAATCATGGCAGGGTCTTTTTTCAGATTGGCCTTAACCAGATGGCTGCTGCAAAAGCTGTACAGGCCGTGCAAATTGGCCGCCAGCACCCCGCCTTTTTCCATGTTCAGGGAACTGTCCAGCTCGTTGATCACATCCAGGGCCCTGGAGATGGCAAGGCCTTTTTGGGCCATATCGTTGACCGCAAGATAGTCTTTGGCCTGGTTTAAAAACTTCAGGGCTCCGTCATAGAGCATGATCACGATATCTCCCTGAGAGGTCGTGGTCACCTGGGTTTGAAGATATGCGCTTGCCGCTCGTTGCATGGCTACTCCGCTGTTTATTTCGAGGATAACTGGGCGATCTGGGACTGCAAACCATCGTTGATGGCGTTGTACTTGGCCAGAACCGCGTCAAGCCGGGCGAACTTGTTGATCTGGGTCCGTTCCCATTTTGCCAGGCGTTCGTCTTCTTTGGTTATTTTGGCTTCAATATTGTCGATGATCTGCTGGTAGTTCCGCTCCAGGTTGCGCAAGGTGCCGCTGGTGCCGAGCAGGCCTTCGCTGCCCTCCATCATGCTGATCAACTCGTTGACCTTGCCCTGGCGCAGGCTTACCGTGCCGGTGGTCGTCTGCCCGGCC
Source organism: Desulfovibrionaceae bacterium UBA930 (assembly GCA_002293605.1). Lineage (GTDB taxonomy): Bacteria > Desulfobacterota > Desulfovibrionia > Desulfovibrionales > Desulfovibrionaceae > Frigididesulfovibrio. The sequence goes on along the minus strand of DBDO01000141.1, from coordinate 10,479 downwards.
ACAAGGCTGTGCGGGTATATATCCAGCATAAGACCCTTGGATGCGCCGCTGACAGAGGTGATCTGAAAGGTCTCGTTGTTGACCGTGGCCTCTTCGCCGTTGATCCAGGCTTTGTCTATTTTGCCGTCCACGGTGCAGGTGTAGCTCACGCTGTAGTTACCCGCCTTGGTAACCGTGGCGATTTGCGAATTGAAGCCAAAGCTCGCGGAATCCGTAAAGCCTTCGTTACTGGCGGCAAAAAGCCGGGCCACAGCCATAGGGTCTTCATCTAGGGCCTGATCCAGGGATTTCGTGCCCTTGTCGCCGGGGATGTAGTTGATTTCCAGCAGGCCGTAAAAGGTGCTGCCCTCGTCCGCGCAGGTCTTAATGCCTATCTGGGACAGGGCGTTAAAATAATCCCCGCTCAGATAATAGCCGTGTTCATCGTTTTCACGCGGCAAAAAACCCACGCCCGAGCCCGCTATGGCCGAATTCAGGCGCGAATCCAGGGTCTGGATGCCGTAGTTGCCCGTGAGCACGGAGCCCTTTTGCATGTCAAACTGCGAATCCGCGTATTCGGGGTCGTAGGTCTGCTTTTCCTCGTCCACGGAGGTAAGGCTGTCCAGCACAACGCGAAAGTTGTTCACCGCCTCCACAAAGCTTTCGATATTTTCTCGTATCTTGGCTTTGTCCGTGCCTGTGGTAATGGTGGTGGTGCCGGTTTTCAAAAGGGTGAAGGAAATATCCTCCACCACCGTGCCCGCCGCAATGCTGTTGCTGGCCGATTCCAGCCAGATGCTGTTGTCGTTCCCGCCGGGCCAGCCGTTCACCTTGATTTCGGCGTTTTCACCCTTGACCACGCTCCAGTTGTTGTCGGTAGGAATTTCGTAGGCAAAAGCATCCAGGGTGCCGTCTTCCACGGTTACGCGGTGTTCTTTGGGGATTGGAACGATAGCAATGGAGAACTTGCCAGTGGGGATGGTATTGCCCGAGGAGTCTATTGTTGTTTCCGGAATCTGGGTAACTCTGCCGTAGGAGCCCACTTCTTTTTGTAGCGCGGTCATGAACTGATCAACTGTCATGCCAGGTGTGATCGTAACGCTTTTTTCTGCGCCGCCGATGATGGAATTGTTGTCTTGATTGGTAATAGAGAACTGGAACTTAAGATCGGTGTTGGTGCTGGTATTAAGACTCTCAGCGTACCCATATGCGGTTCCACTTGTGATAATTCTGTCATATTCGGTCGGGTCAGTACCCGCGCTAAAACTGTACGTGGTATCATCTCTGTTCAGAGTGAAATAGGCCTTGCCGTTACGCGCTTCAAGGCTGGCCAGGGGAGCGGGCAAGCCGGGAACCCGCTTATTGACCTCATCGACCAGAGCGCCCAGGCTCATGCCGTCCGCGACCGGGACCGTGTAGCTCGTGCCATCATAAGTAAACTTGAAGGTTTTATTTTCTCCGGTAGTATTGATGGACTGGCCGTCCGCCCATGTTTTAACAGCATTCGGGTCTGACAGGTTAACCGTAGAGTCAAGAATTTCAAAGCCCGCGTTTAACTGCACCCTGTTGATCTGGCTGTCATCGTACTTGGCCGTTGCGGTATTCAGGGCCGTCTGCAGGGTCAGGCCGCTGGTATCGCGAATGACCAGGGTGTTGCTCAGGCCGGTTTCCCGCCCGAACATCTGAAAGGTGACCCCGTCCCCGGACTGTATGAGCTGGGCTCGTGCGCCGGGGTTTTTGGAGTCGTTGTTAATGAGCTTGACCAGCCCTTCGGCAGTGGTTTTTGGGGGCACGTCAATAGTGCGGGTGGTGCCCTTGTAGGTATAGGTGAACTTGCCGCCGTTGGGGTCGGTACAGATAACGTCCGTTTTATTGTACAGGCCGGTGTGCTGGCTCCAGGTATAGGCCTTGGCGAGGTTATTGACTTCAAGGGTGTAGGCACCGTCAACGGAATTGGCCCCTGCCGTGGCCGAGGCTATTTTGTCATCGGAACTCACGGCCGTTTTGGCCATGAACTTGTTCATGCTGTTGAGTTTGGTCAGGGCCGACTGCAAGGTCATGAGCTCGGTGCGCACCTGCTTGAAGGCGTCCAAACGGGTTTGCCAGTCTTTTTTCCAACTCATGAGTTGGGTGGCTTGCCTGCTCTCGATTTTATAGAGCTTTTCGATCATCTCATCGAAGTTGGTGCCTTCCTGTCCAAGCCCGCTGAAACGAATGCTGCCCGATGCGTATACGGCCATAATGAATCTCCGGTGGGAAAGAATTGCCTGCTGCGGAGGGCTAAAGCCCCCCGCCGCTATAGAAGCAATTGCAGTGCCAAAAAAGCGAAAAACAGCAATTTCAGGGCCGCAGAGCAAAGAAGCATCGCGGCCCTTGTACAGGCATATCGGCAGTATGCCGAAGGAGCTTTAGTGAAAGGGGGATTGCTGAGGGGAAGAGAGGGCCAAACAAAAGGCGCTCCCGAAAAAGCGCCTTGGAGTATAAAAAATACGTGAGGGTTCAGGGCCGCATCAGGGCGACAACCGCAATAATCAAGGCAGCCTGCCCGACAGCCACGCCGATAACCCACTTGAGGATCTCATGTTTTGTACTTTGAATTTCAACGCGCAGGTCCTGAATTTCCCTGCGCACATCCTGAATTTCTCCGCGCACATCCTGAATGTCGCCCTTGGTAGCAAGCTCCTTGCGGGAGGATTCATCGTAGCTTTTTACAATGTCCTGTATGGCCTCTACCTGGACCTTGGCCTGCGCTTCCGGCATTCCGGCGGCCTTGAGCCTTTCAAAGTATCCTAAAGTATCAAAGGTAATGGTGGTCATACTTTCTCCTACCTTCAACAGATAGC
>DBDO01000141.1:0-7639 GCA_002293605.1 Desulfovibrionaceae bacterium UBA930 | reverse complement strand
TGCGCACGTTTTCGTCCGCGAGCAGGGATTCGCCGCTGCCCTGCATGGCAATGCGCCCTGTTTCCATCACATAGCCGCGATCAGCGATTTTCAGGGCCTGGTGGGCGTTTTGCTCCACGAGAAAGACGGTGGTGCCGCTTTCGTTGACTGTGCGGATGATGTCGAAGATCTGCCTGATAATGATGGGGGCGAGGCCCAGAGAGGGCTCATCGAGCAGGAGCAGGCGCGGGCGGGCCATGAGGGCGCGGCAGATGGCCAGCATTTGCTGCTCGCCGCCGGAAAGGGTGCCGCCGGGCTGGCTGCTGCGCTGCGCGAGCACGGGAAAGAGGGAGAACATGCGTTCAAGGTCGCGCTTCACGGCCGGGCTGTCTTTGCGCAAATACGCGCCAAGCTCCAAGTTTTCCAGCACCGTGAGGTCGGGAAAGATGAGGCGGCCTTCGGGAACCTGGCTGATGCCGAGGCGTACGATGCGGTCGGCCTTGGCCTTGTGTATGGGTTTGCCGTCAAAGAGTATTTCGCCCCTGCGCACGGGCACAACGCCGCATATGGCCATAAGCGTGCTGCTTTTGCCCGCGCCGTTGGCCCCGACAAGGGTGACTATTTCCCCTTTGTTGACGCAAAGGTCAAGATCCCAGAGGGCCTGAATATTGCCGTACCAGGCGCACACGCCTTTACACTCAAGCATCGGCTTCTCCGAGATAGGCCTTGATGACCAGGGGGTTGTTGCGCACTTCTTCGGGGGTGCCATCGGCTATGTTGCAGCCGTATTCCACAACGTAAATGCGGTCGGAAAGGGACATGACCATGTTCATGTCGTGCTCTATAAGCAGCACGGAGAGTCTGAAGGCCTTGCGAATGCTGAGAATCATTTCCTTAAGTTGCTGGGTTTCCTGCGGGTTCATGCCCGCGGCAGGCTCGTCCAGCANNCAGCAGGCAGGGGTTTGTGGCCAGGGCTCTTGCTATTTCAAGCCTGCGCTGCTGCCCGTAAGAAAGGTTGCGCGCTTCCTCTTCAAAATAGGGGGCCAAGCCCATATAGTTGAGCAGGGCATAGCTGCTCTCTTCTATTTCGCGCTCTTCCCTGCGCACGGAAGGGGGCCGGAAGAGCGCGCCGAAAATACCTGCCTTGGTGCGGCAGTGTCTGGCGATCATCACATTTTCCAACACGGTCATGGAAGGGAAGAGGCGGATGTTTTGAAAGGTGCGGGCCATGCCGAGGGCCGTGACCTCAAAGGGCTTTTTTTCAGCCAGGGAGTGCACCGCGCCTTCCGGATCGGTGAGCAGTACCTTGCCTTCATCCGGGGTGTAGATGGAGGTGACGCAGTTGAAAAGGGTGGTCTTGCCCGCCCCGTTGGGGCCGATAAGGGCAACGATTTCCCCCTGCTTGACGCAGAGATCGATATCGGAGAGGGCGCGCAGACCGCCGAAGCGTTTGCTCACCCCTGAAACCGCAAGCACCGGGGCAGGGGCGGTCTGTTCTTTGTTCAGAGGCGCGCTCATGCGGCCCTCCTTTGCCCGCCCGCTCCTGCGGCAGTGTCGTTGACTCCCGCGATACGGCGTTTTTTGGCCCTGGGCGTGATCAGCCCCTGCGGGCGAAAGACCATCATGATCACCATGCTGGCCCCAAAGATGAGCATGCGGTATTCGTTGAAAGAGCGCAGGTATTCGGGGAGCAGAATGAGCACGCAGGCCCCGAGGGCAACGCCGAGAATGGAGCCCAGCCCGCCGAGAACAACAACGGAAAGAATAAGCGCGGATTCCATAAAGGTGAAGCTGGCCGGGTTGATGAAGGTGGTTTTGGCGGCAAAGAGCACGCCGCCGAATCCGGCCCAGCAGGCCCCGAGCGCAAAGGCGCTGAGTTTGGCCGTGACCTTGTTCACGCCCATGGCCTCGCAGGCGATTTCATCTTCCCTGAGGGCCATCCAGGAGCGGCCTATGCGAGAATCGCGCAGCCGGGCCACGGCGATAACGGTCAAAAAGGCAAGGCCTAGGGCAATGTAGTAGACAAAGCGTATGCTGTCGTCCATGCCGAGCTTCAGGCCGAAAAAGCCGGGGTAGGGAATGGAGCCGATGCCCGCAGGCCCGCCGAGGTCAAGCGGGGCGGTCAGCCAGGCCGGGAGCGGGGCATCGGTAAAGAGCGAGATCAGCCAGGCCACAGGGGCGAGGGAGAGACTGCCGCCCTCAAGGGTAATGCGGACGATTTCCCCAAAGCCCAGGGTCACGATAGCCAGATAGTCGCCGCGCAAGCGCAGCACCGGCAGACTGAGCAGAGCGCCCGCAAGGGCCGCGCACAGGCCGCCCACGGGCAAAAGCAGCCAGAAGCCCAGCACATCGCTTCCAAAGGCGGCGTTGAGCACCGCGTAGCTATATGCGCCGACCGCGTAAAAGGCCACATAGCCGAGCACCAGCAGCCCGGCCTGCCCCACAACGATGTTCAGGCCGAGCCCGAGCATAATCCAGATAAAGGCCGTGGCCAGAATGTTGACCCGGTAAATGTCCACCAGCCAGGGCAGGGGCAGAAGCAGGGCGCAAAGCGCCAGCATAAGCGCGGTTCTGGCCCCTCCGGCCTCGCCCGTTTTTGTAACTGCGGCGGCAAGGCGCGCGTATGCCGCCTGCCTGCGTCCACGAAAGCTGGCAAAGGCGGTATACAGGCCGAAAAGGGCGAACAGGGCCGCAAGGGCCATGGGAATAAAGGGCAGGGGCTCGCCCTCTGGCAGGCCTAATGCATCGTAAAGCGTCAGGCAGAGCGGGGCAGGGCCGCAGAGCAGGGCCGCGATGCCGATGGCCCTCTCCTTGTTGCCCGGCTTTTGCATGGCTGCAAAAAAACCGGCCATGTCGGCTTCTTCCGGCGTGGATATCCCCTTGAGCACCAGCATGGCGCGCCAGATAAAGGAGAGCAGGAACACCCCAACGCCGAGCCAGAGGGAGTTTTCAAAACGCCAGATGATGCCGCCGTCAAGGGGGCTTATCTTGATTGCCAGAATGGGGAAGGTCAGGGCCATGAACCAGAGGCTGACCAGCAGGGAGCGCAGCAGGCCTTTCATGGTCTATACCTTTTGTACCTTGGCCTTGCCGAGCAGGCCCGAGGGACGGAAAATAAGGATGAGGATCAGTATGGCAAAGGCTACCATGTCTTCATAGTCCGAGACGAAATACCCGGCGGCAAAGCTCTCGCAGCAGCCAAGCACCAGACCGCCGAGCATGGCCCCGGGAATGGAGCCGATGCCGCCGAGCACGGCTGCGGTAAAGGCCTTGATGCCCGCGAGAAAGCCGATATTGAAATTGATCTGCAAGGTGTGCGAGGCAATAAGAATGCCGCCGATGGCCGCAAGTCCCGAGCCGATAATAAAGGTGGCGGAAATGATCCTGTCTGCGTCAATGCCAAGGAGCATGGCCATTTTTCTGTTTTGGGCCGTGGCGCGCATGGCCTTGCCGAGCCGAGTGCGCTTGATGAACAGGGTTAGGGCGATCATCACTGTCGCGCTGCACACGATGATCAGAAAGCTAGAAGGGCGCAGAATGTCCGAAACCGGGTCCAGAAAGGGCATGGGCGGCAAAAGATCCGGAAAGCGGACAAAATCCTGGGTCTGGGCGTTGAGCACATAGTTGCCCAGGAAAATGGACATACCGATGGCGCTGATCAGGGGGGAGAGACGCTGGGCACCGCGCAAGGGGCGGTAAGCGATTTTCTCCATGGTGTAGCCGTAGGCGGCGCAGTAAATTACGGCCACCAGGGCCGCGATGACCAGAATGCCCAGGCTGGGAAAGCCGAGCGCGCCAAGCGCCCCGGCCACAATCAGGCCGGTAAAGGCCCCGATCATGTAAATTTCACCATGGGCAAAGTTGATCAGCTCGATAATGCCGTACACCATAGTGTAGCCCAGAGAGATAAGCGCGTAGATGCTGCCCTTGGTCAGGCCGCTGAACACAAGCTCAATGAAATAGCGCCAGTCTATCTCGACAACATAGCTCGTTATGGCTTCAAAAATATTCATGCAAAGACCAAATTTTTAAATTTGGGGCTCTGCCCCTGGATCTCGCCAGAGTGGAGAGGCTCTGCCACCCCAGACCCCTCCGGCAGGGGACCAGATCCCCTGCACCCGCAATTTCCGGAAAGCGGCAAGGCCGCTTTCCGGAAGGCTCTCATGCGCTACGCAATCTTTGGCAAGCTGCGCACACATAGTGAGGGGGGCTGGGGGAAACCATTCCCCCAGCGGGGTCCGGGGCGGAGATCCGGCCGCCGGAGGCAAAAAGACAGGTGTAACAACACTGCCTACTCTACGCCGAATTTCTGATCAACAAATTTGCCGCCTTCAACTTTGAACATGGCAAAACCCGCGCCTTCGCAGTCGCCTTTTTCGTCAAAGCGGATCGAGCCGAGCGGGGTATCCACATATTCGGTGCGCAGGGCCTTCATGACCGCTTCAGCTTCGGTTGTTCCGGCCTTTGCCACCGCGTTCAGCAGGGCCTGGGTGGCAGCGTAGGCCAGCTCAAAGAACTGGCCGGGTTCGGAGCCGAACATTTTTCTGTGCGCTTCGTAGGCTTCCTTGGTAAGGGGCAGATCGGAATAGTCGCGGGAACTGGAGGCGTACACGCCTTCCCCTTCCTTACCGGTAAGTTTCAGGAAGGCTTCGGTTTTCACCCCGTCTTCGGAGACAAAGTCGATCTTCATCTTACGGGCGCGGATATTGGTGATAAGCTTGGAGGCTTCGGGGTAATAGCCGCCGAAGATAAGCACATCCGCGCCGCTGCGGCCTATTTTCTGCACTGCCGAGGAGTAGTCCACCGCGCCGGGCGTGATACCTTCAAAAAAGACCACCTTGGCGCTGCCTTCTTCCTCAATGAACTGCTTGACAAATTCGGCGTAGCCCTTGCCGTAATCGCCCTTGTCGTGCAAAATGGCGATTTTTTTGGCCTTCAGGGCCTTGAGGGCAAAGTCCGCCCCCAGGCGGGCCTGGGCGTCGTCAGAAGGGGTGGTGCGGAAAAAGTGCGGGAACTGGCCTTTCTGGGTCAGTTCGGGGCTGGTGGCGGAAGGAGAAATGGAGACGATCTTTTTATCTTCATACATGGGCAGCGCGGCCTTTGTCGCGCCGGAACAGGTGTGCCCCATGACGATTTCGACATTTTCGGCAATCAGCTTGGTGGCCGCGTTGGTGGCAAGGTCCGGCTTGCACTGGTCATCCTGGGCGATGATTTCAACCATTTTGCCGTTGATGCCTCCGGCAGCGTTGATCTTGTCCACCACCAGTTTGGCGGCGTTCAATTCGGGCACGCCATAGCCCGCCAGATCGCCGGTATGGGCACCGGGCACGCCGAGCTTGATGGCGTCTGCGGCTATGGCCGCGACAGGAAGGGAAAGGGTCAGACAGGCCACAGCAAGGCCAAACCATTGAGAAGAACGCATGGGCACCTCCGGTAAGGAATGTGGAGTATGAAGGCAATGCAACGCAGTACTGGGAATGCAGGACTTCTCTGCCATGAAGCAGCGGGTGTTGTCAAATCGTACAAAACGGCGCAAAGCGCCGTTTTGTACGATTTGACAAGTTCTCTGTCTTTTGTGGATATCCGCTCCGGCAAGGGGCTGAGGCCCCTCGCACCCGCAATTTCCGGAAAACGGCGATGAGGATGCAGGAGGGGCACCCTCTTGCCGGAGGGTTTTGGGGAGGCAGAGCCTCCCCAAAAAAATGCTTAGTCATCTGTTTTTACAAGCAAGGCGCTCCTGTCCAGCCCAAAGGAGGCCAGAAAGCCGCCGCCGAGCGCCAGCAGGCGGTAGTGAGCGGCAATCACGTTCTGCTGGGCGGTGACGAGCTGGATGGAGGAACTGAAGAGTTCGTTTTCAGAGTCGAGCACGTCAAGCAGGGAGCGCTGCCCCACGTTGAACTGTTCAAGGTACATGTCGCGGGTTTTGGTGCTGTAATCGACCGCATTGGCGAAATGCCTGGCCTGTTCCTGGGCGGAGAGCAATTCGGCCCAGGTGGCTTCGGTTTCTTCCGCCAGGGCATCGCGCTGGGCGTTCAACTCCTGCCGGGTCTGGCGCGCGCGGGCCTTGTCTCCCTTGACGTTGAACCAGTCATAGCCGCCGTTGAAGAGGTTCCAGTTGGCGCGCAGCATCATGACCATGCCGCCCTGATCGTCAAGGGCGGAGCCAACGCGGTAGCTGTATGTCGGCCCGGCCTCAAGGTAGATTTGCGGGGAGAAGGGGGCCGTATCAAGGCTGGTCTGGGCCTCTGCGCTTTCTATGTCGGAGCGCAGGGCCTTGACCTTGAGGTTGCTCGTCTGGCTGCGGGCCAGGGCGGCTTCCAGGCTGGGGTAGGCGGCTTCGGGCTTTTTGGGCGGTTCAATCGAACCCGCGGGCATGCCGGTCAGGCGCTTGTAGTTGGCCAGGGCCACATCAAGGGCGGCGCGGCTTTCCGCGAGGGAGGCCTCGGTGCGGGCCAGGCGGCTTTGGGTCTGGGTAACATCGGCCAGGGTGGAAGCCCCGGAGCGCTGGCGCTCGTGCTGGGAGCCCAGAATGGCCTTGTGGTTTTTGACGTTGAGTTCGGCCAGGGCCACGATGCGCCGTTGGCGGTAAATTTCGATATGCGCGAGGAGCGCGTCAAGCCCGAGTCCTTCGGCATTGTCAAAAAGGCGGCTTTCAGCGGAGTCCAGGCGTCCCTTGCCGATGCGCACGCGGTTCCAGGTTTCCATGCCGTCCCATATGGTCTGGGAAATGGTCAGGCTGGCCTCGCTGCGGCCGTACCAGTCGCGTTTTCCCTGGCGGTAGCCGTTGGGGCTTTTGCCGTGGAGACGGGTGTTGGCATCGCTCCACTGTTCAAGTCCGGCCCCGGCCCGAGCATCCACACGCGGGAACCAGCCGCTGCGCGCGCGGGACAGATCATGCTCGGCGGCCTGACGGTATTCCTGAAAGGACTTGATCGTGGGGTTATAGGCCAGGGTCGAGGCCACGGTGTCCTTCATCATGGTGACCTGAGCGGCAAAAGCGGGGCAGGCAGCCGAAATGGCGAGAATAAAAGCGCTTCCCGCAGCTATTTGGGATAAAAATTTGATCGCCATAGGAACTCCTTAGTATAGATGAAAGGCTGTATTCCTTCAAAATGCATGAGAAAATGGCTTCTAAATAAAGTCTAAATTTTTTATAAGTTCTATTCGACCTAATGCGGTAAAACAATAGGGCTGTCAAGTTTTTTTTATGCACAGTCCTGCAAGCCGCTGTGCGGCAGTTTTTTTGCATCAGGCTGATTGCTGCGGCTGGCGCAAAAAAAAGAGTTGAAGCCGGGGGGAAATCGTTCATAATGACGAAAAAGCGCTTTCTGAAGGCCTATGTGCGCGGCTTTGCGCCTTGAGCCCAAATCCTGAGCCGTCCCTGCCAGCCCCTTGGCTTTGTTGAGACTGGACAGGCTGAACGCTATGGCCTATAGATGGTAAAGCTCGTATTGCGAGAAGCCCTTTGCACCCTCTGCTGCAAGGGCTTGCCTTTACAAAGTATGCCTTTGCGGGTTTTGGCAGCACATTGAGCGTAAAGCGCTGTCTGAGTTTACTATATAAGGATATGCGATCGTGAAGAAGCCGAATAGCGAGGAAAGAACCGGCCCGGTGAACGCAGCCGCAGCGCGGCCGGGCACCGGAGCCGCCTCAGGGGAGG
>DBDO01000241.1 GCA_002293605.1 Desulfovibrionaceae bacterium UBA930 | reverse complement strand
TTCACGGGCGGGCTCGGCATCCACTACGGGGCCGAGCGCCTCGGCTGTCTCACCATTCCCGCCGGAACCGGGAATACTCGCCGCCAGCTCAAGCTGATCCGCGATCTCAAGGTCACGGCCCTGCACATCATCCCCTCCTATGCGCTTTACCTTGGCAACGCCCTGCTGGACGAAGGGCTCGACCCGCGCGCCCTGCCCCCGCGCATCGCCCTGATCGGGGCGGAGCCGCACACGGAAGAGATGCGCCAGCGCATTGAATATCTGCTCGGGCTCAAGGCCTACAACTCTTACGGTTTGTCCGAGATGAACGGACCGGGCGTGGCCTTTGAATGCCTGGCCCAGAACGGCCTGCACGTCTGGGAAGACGCCTATCTTGCAGAAATAGTAAATCCGGAGACGGGTGAGCCGGTTCCGGACGGCGCTTTCGGGGAACTCGTCATGACCACCCTGACCCGGCGCGGCATGCCCATACTGCGTTACCGCACCCGCGACATTACCCGCTTTTTGCCAGGGAACTGCGTGTGCGGGCGCGCGCATAAGCGTATCGATCGCATTGCGGGGCGCGTGGATGATATGTTCATCGTCAAGGGCTGCAACATCTACCCCATGCAGGTGGAACAGGTGCTGATGGCCTTCCCCGAAGTGGGTGAGAACTATCTCATCGTGCTCGACCACGATGACAGCAAGGACCGCATGCGCGTGCAGGTTGAAGTGCGCAGCGAATACTTTGTGGAAGACATGCGCGTGCTCACGAATTTGCAGAGTAGAATCGCCTCCCGCCTGCGCGATGAAATCCTGGTCACGCCCAAGGTAGAGCTTGTGCAGCAAAATTCCATCCCCCGGGCCGAAGGCAAGGCCAAACGGGTAGATGACAGGCGCGGCCTGGCATCCTGATGTCCGCCATGATCGATCTGCTGAATCTCTCTTTTGAAGAACTGAGCGCCTTTGTCCGCGATGACTTGGGCCAGCCCCCTTTTCGTGCCCGTCAGATATGGAAATGGCTGTGGGCCAAGCGGGCCGTAAGCTTTGCCGACATGAGCGATCTTTCTCTGCAACTGCGCGCGAGCCTGGAAGAAAAAGCGCGCATTGCCCGGCCGGAAATCGCCTCCGTGCAAAAGAGCAAGGACGGCACGATCAAATTCCTGCTGCGCCTTGAAGACGGCGAAACCGTGGAGAGCGTGCTCATTCCTTCTGAATCGCGCGAAGGTAAGGGCCGTGTGACCCAATGCCTGTCCTGCCAGGTGGGCTGCGCCATGGGCTGCACCTTTTGCAGCACCGGGAGCATGGGCTTTTCCCGCAACATGAGCATGGGGGAAATTCTCGGCCAGGTGCTTGTGGCCCAGGACTATCTCGAAAAACATCAGGAAAATGCCGCGCTGCGCAACCTCGTGTTCATGGGCATGGGCGAGCCTTTGCTCAACCTGCGCGAACTCATGCGCGCCCTGCACGCCTTAAACAACGAACAGGGCCTTTCCTTTTCGCCCAGGCGCATCACAGTTTCCACCTGCGGTCTGGAAAAGGGCCTGCGCGAACTCGGCGAAAGCGGTCTGGCCTATCTTGCGGTTTCCCTGCATGCGCCGAACCAGGAACTGCGCTCGCAAATCATGCCAAAGGCCGCGCGCTGGCCCCTGGAAGAGATGATGCGAGCCCTGCGCGCCTACCCCCTCAAAACACGAGAGCGCCTGACCTTTGAATATCTGTTGCTCGGCGGCGTCAACGATTCGCTCCGGGATGCGGCGGAACTGGCCAAACTCATGGCCCACATCAAGGGCAAGCTGAACCTCATCCTGTATAATCCGGCAGAGGGTTCGCCCTATGCCGCGCCAAGCCCGCAGGCTGTGCTGGCCTTTGAAAAATATCTCTGGAATAAAAACATCACCGCGACTATAAGAAAAAGCAAAGGCCAGGACATCAACGCGGCCTGCGGCCAGTTGAAGGCGGCAGCAAGCGCGGCAGGCCCCGGCTTTCAGGGCGCTTGATTTTTTGCGCCAAAGCTTCCGGAGCGAAACATGAGCGGCGACTGGGACAGCTACTTCTGCCATATTGACGGCAAGCCAGCCTCGATTTTCGTTGACCTTTCGCTTGCAGACGCAGCGCCGCTGACCGCCTTTCCCTTTATGGCTTATCTGAGCGTCACCTTGCAACAGCCTGACGAACACGGCCTGCCGGTGCAGGAAGAGTATGAGCGCCTCTGCGCCCTGGAAGAGCGCCTGGAGGGCGCGCTCACGGCAAACGCGCAGGCTGTTTACGCAGGGAGCGCAACCAGGGCTGGCCGTTGCGACTTTTTCTTTTACCTGCGCAGTGAAGAAGGCTGGGGAACACGCGCTGTCGAAACCTTGAGTCTTTTTCCGGAATATGCCTGCGAAACGGGAACACAGTGCGACCCTGCCTGGGAAACATACCGCTGCTTTCTTTTTCCGGACAGCTATGCCCTGCATGGCATTCAGAACAGACGCGCCCTGGAGAAATTGCGGGAACAAGGCGATGATCTGGAACAAAGCCGGGAGATTGAACACTGGGCGCTTTTTTTCGAAGAAGGCGCAGCCGGGGCCTTTATCCAGGCCATCAGAGACAGGGACTTTGCCTTGCTCTCCGGCCCCGTCCCGGCCCCAATTCCGGAAGACAGCGTCATCCCGCCGGAAACGGAATTTTCCGTGCGTTTTTCCCGGCCTGATGCGCCGGAAGGCATTGACGAGCTGATCTGCCCCCTGATCGAGCTTGCCCTGGCGCACGGCGGCGCATACCAGGGCTGGGCCTGCCCGGTGGCGCTATGAGGGCGGCATGTCTGTATGGAAAAGCCTGAACCAGGGCTTATGCAGGCCGCAGGCCGCCTGCTTCGTTGTCTTCGCCGGGAGCGGCGCTGCCAGGCCTGCGCCTGCGTTTTTCGCGATGCAGACTTAAGCTCCCTGTTTTGCCCGGCCTGCACCTCGGCCATGCCTCGAAGGATGCGGGGCTTTTGCCCGGATTGCGGCGAGCTGGCAGCCTGGCCCACCCTTCCCCTTTGCGCTTGCGCCCGTTGTCTTGAAGACGCGCCGCCCTGGCAGGAGTTTTTCTTTCACGGGCCGCACGAAGGATTGCTGCGCAAGCTCTTGATCTCCCTTAAGTTTCAAGGCCGCCCCCTGCTCGGCCACGCGCTTGGCTCTCTGCTCTCCCGGCATCCGCGCCTTGCCGCGCTGAATGCCGAGCTGCTTGTGCCCGTTCCCCTGCATTCCGCGCGGCTCGCCTCACGGGGCTACAACCAGGCCCAGGAAATCGCCCGCCCCCTGGCGACTCGCCTGCGCGTTCCCCTCAAAGCGGATATACTGCGGCGCGTGCGGGCAACAGCGCCGCAAACAGGCGCAAGCCGCAAGGCCCGGAGAAACAACACCCTGAACGCCTTTGCCGCCTCCGCAAGCGTCAAAGGCCTGCATGTGCTGCTGGTAGACGATACCCTGACCACCGGGGCCACACTTGCTGAGGCCGCAAGAGCCCTGCTCCACAGCGGCGCGGCCCGGGTCAGCGCAGCCGTGGTCAGCAGAACGCCCTTGCAGTATGCAGCAACGAAACGCAACTGAGCAACTGGCTACGGTTCTTTAGCGCAAGGACGAAGGAGGATTTTATGAACTGCGACGCTGTAGCCCCTCATACAGCCTACTCTATATAAATTCCTTGCGCGCCATATTTTTTATGCTATCATAGAGAGCGAACCAAGGCTCTTGCCTCTTCCGCACACGCGCTCTGTTCTGGCGGAAGCGGGCAAGCGGCGTGGGCAAATCGTATAGCAGCAGGAAAGGCATGAAGGAGTGCAAAAAGCATAGCTCCCCGCAAGGCACGAAAAGCGGCTGGAACGTTATCTGTGATTTCGATGGCACCATCGCCTGTTTTGACGTTACCGATGCCGTGTTTGAGCGCTTTGCCGACCCCGCCTGGGAAGAGGTGGAAAAAGCATGGCGCAAGGGCGCAATCACCGCCCGCGAATGTATGGAAAAGCAGGTGCGCATGATTCACGCGCCGCTCGCCCGTCTGGACGCCTTTTTTCACACCGTGCCCATTATGGATGGCTTCATTGAGTTCCGGCGCTTTTGCGCGGCAAGGGATATAGGCCTGCTGGTGGTCAGTGACGGCATGGATTACGCCATCAACCGCATTCTTACAGGCCACGGCCTTGCGGATCTGCCTGTTATCGCCAACCGTTTGCGCTTTCAGAAGGGCTTTGGCTACAGCCTGGACTTTCCCCATGCGGCTGAAGGCTGCGGCTCGGGCGTGTGTAAGTGCGCCGCAGCCGATTCCTGGCTGCAACAAAAACAGGAACAGGGCAAGCTTCTGCTTATAGGCGATGGCCGTTCGGATACCTGTCTGGCGGGCCTTGCCTCTTTTGTTCTGACCAGAAGGGGCTACCCCCTGCAAGCCTATTGTGAGGAAAAAGCCATCCCGCACGCGGATTACGATGACTTTTTCGATATTTTGCGTTTTTTTGCCGGTCCGCATCCTGCGGAAGGCCTGCCCTTTTTCCCCTTATACGGCAGCGCACAAAGAAAAACCGCCCATCTAGCAAAAGGGGAGCGTACCCGGGCATATAGGAAGGAGATGTAAGGCATGGCCAACATCAATGAAAAGGCGCTGCTTGAGGAAGAGGCGAAATACTGTTCCTATGGCGATACAGTGCATTATCTTGAACCGGCCAAGCTCTTTACCAGCTGCAAAGGCTCCTTTTTGTACGATACTCAGGATAGGCCCTTTCTGGATTTGCAAATGTGGTATTCCGCCGTCAACTTCGGCTATGCCAACG
Source organism: Desulfovibrionaceae bacterium UBA930 (assembly GCA_002293605.1). Taxonomy (GTDB): domain Bacteria; phylum Desulfobacterota; class Desulfovibrionia; order Desulfovibrionales; family Desulfovibrionaceae; genus Frigididesulfovibrio. The sequence goes on along the minus strand of DBDO01000241.1, from coordinate 1,258 downwards.
AACGCCTGAATGAGGCCCTGAAGCGCCAGGTGGATACGCTCCCCCAGCTCGCCTCCCAGTATCTGCACAAGGAAAAGGTGGAGCTGGCCTCGCATTTGTGCGCGTCCGTAAAAAAAATCTGGGGGGAAGAGGGCCGCGTGCACTTCAATGTGGGCGGCTCCCAGGCCATTGAGGATTCCCTCAAACTGGTGCGTAACGCAAGCAGGGGAAAAAGCCTGATGCTCGCCTTTGAGGGCGGCTACCACGGCCGCACGCTCGGGGCCTCCTCCATCACCTCCTCCTACCGCTACCGCAGGCGCTACGGGCATTTCGGCGATCGCGGCATGTTCATCCCCTTTCCCTACTGCTTCCGCTGCCCTTACGGAATGCAGCGCGACAGCTGCGATCTTTTCTGCGCAAAGCAGTTCGAACGGCTGTTTGAAACCGAATACTACGGCATGTGGGACCCCAAAGCCGGGGAAGCGGAATACGCCGCCTTTTATGTGGAATGCATTCAGGGCACCGGCGGCTATGTGGTTCCGCCCAAGGACTATTTCCCCAGGCTGAAGCGCGCGCTGGATGAACACAAGATTCTGCTGGTGGACGATGAAATACAAATGGGCTTTTACCGCACCGGCAGACTGTGGGGGCTGGCACATTTCGGCGTCACGCCGGATGTCATTGTATTCGGCAAGGCCATGACCAACGGCCTCAATCCCCTGGCGGGCATCTGGGCCAAAGAGGCCCTGATCAACCCCCAGGCCTTCCCCTGCGGTTCCACCCACTCCACCTTTGCCAGCAACCCGCTCGGCACCGCCGTGGCGCTGGAAACCATGAAAATGCTCGCGGAAGAAGACTACGAAAAACGCGTTGCCGAACAGGGCCGCTATTTCCTTGCCGGGCTCAAAGAACTTCAAGCCCGGTACCCGATCCTTGGGGATGTGGACGGCATGGGCCTCGCCTTACGTGCGGAAATCTGCAAGGCTGATGGCTTTACCCCGGACAAGGCCATGCTTGACCGCATCGTGGACGAGGGCATCAAGGGTGATATCATGGTTGACGGGCAACACTACGGTCTGGTGCTCGATGTGGGCGGCTACTACAAAAACGTCATCACCTTTGCCCCCTCCCTGCATATCAGCCGCGCGGAAATCGACCTCGGCATCCGCCTGCTTGACGAAATCCTGCTGCGGGTTACAAAGGAATAGTTTTCCGGGGAGGCAGAGCCTCCCCAGATCCCCCCGCCAGGGGCATGATGCCCCTGGCGGGGGGATCTGGG
>DBDO01000033.1 GCA_002293605.1 Desulfovibrionaceae bacterium UBA930 | reverse complement strand
TACGAAGTATTTCGAGAGGCAAGGAGGGGGCACGCCCCCGCCGCAGTCGATACATAGAAATTGCAGGAAGCAATTTCTATGGAGAATCCGAATAACAGAGAGGAAAGGAGAAGCGTGATGCATACGGCACAGGAACACATAGCGCAGCAGACGAGCGCCAGGGTGGCGGTGACGCCCGTGCATCTGAAGGGGCTTACGAATATCTGCGCCACCTTTGGCAAACGCAAAAGCTCGGTCAGAACCTGGCACGAGCAGGGCGCGCCCATTGCTTTTGACGGCTGCCACTACAGCGCGGAATACAACCAGCTTCAGGCCTGGCTAGTGGCCTACTATAACGCTGGAGGGCGCTAGCTACTATGAGGGGACGGGGTATCAGGCTGGTACCGGAGGAGGGACTCGAACCCTCAAGCCCTTGCGGGCGCGGGATTTTGAGTCCCGTGCGTTTACCATTCCACCACTCCGGCACTTTGGGAAAAGCAGGCGTATGGACGCGTGTAAGCAAGGATTTCTAGCCTAATACGCTGCATTAGGCAAGGCTTAAGTTCGTAAGGATCTGAAAAGCCGCCTTGGGTATACAGAGGAAAGCCCCGGCGTCCCGGGGCGAAGAGGCAAGGAAAAGCTTTTGACCAGTGCATAATCAGGTGCTATATTGCGCACCAAATAGCACCACTGGAGGCAGGTCATGCACCCTATTTACGCCAAACAAACGGCAAGCGTTACCGAACTCAAACGCAGCTTCGCCACGGTGATGAGCCAGGCGGGGGAGGCTCCCGTGGCCATCTTGAACAACAATAAGCCTGAAGCCTATCTGATCCCTGCCGCTGCTTACGAGCGGCTGATCAACTATATTGAGGATATGGAGGACGCTGAAACAGTAAGGCAACGGGCCGGGGAAAAAGGCAGGGAGGTCAGCCTTGCAGAGCTTGAAGAGCTATAAACTCCTTTTTCTTCCAACGGCTGAAAAAGAGTGGAAAAAACTCGGCGAAACAGTGAAGGCGCAATTTCGTAAAGCGCTTCGCAAACGCCTGGAACAGCCGCACATCCCCTCTGCCGCCCTGCACGGCATGCCTGACTGTTACAAAATCAAACTGCGTGATGCCGGATATCGTTTGGTGTACCGGGTAGGTGATGCTGTTATTACAGTCACGGTCATTGCTGTCGGACGCCGGGACGGTGCCGTATACGACAGCGCCGCTATCCGGCAGTAAGTGAAACTTGTCCCGCCGGTGAGCGCCGGATGACAGCCTTGACCGTCAGCCCGCGAAGCGCTAGGGTACGCGTGCCCCATCCACTTTCTTGCCGAGGACGCCGTGGACCTTCCTTCCCAATCGCCCCCCCTGCCGCAGAAGGTTCCGCTCCGGCATCTTGCCGTCATCATGGACGGCAACGGACGCTGGGCCAGGCAGCGCAACCTCCCCCGCAGCGAGGGGCACAGGGCCGGAACCGAGGCGGCCCGTGTCCTTGTTGAGGAATGCCTGAAGCTCGGCATCGCTCACCTCACCCTCTATACCTTTTCCCGCGAAAACTGGAACCGGCCCGCCGAGGAAGTGCGCTTTCTCTTTGAACTGCTTGTTGACTTCATCACCAGGGAACTGCCGGATCTGGAAAAGCGGGGCGTGCGCCTGAAGATTCTGGGAGAGATGGCGGAACTGCCCTACGCCGCCCGCACGGCCCTGCAGCACGCCATGAAGCGCACAAGCCGGAACGAGACGATGCTCCTGAATCTGGCCTTGAACTATTCGGGCCGGGAAGAAATCGCCAGGGCCTGCCGCCTGTACATGCAAAGCGGCCGCTCCCCGGAAGACTGCGGTCCCGAAAGCCTGGCCGACTTTCTCTATACCGCCGGACAGCCGGACCCGGATCTGGTTATCCGCACCAGCGGAGAAGAGCGCGTAAGCAATTTTCTGCTCTTTCAAACCGCCTACAGCGAATTTTATTTTACCGATGCCCTCTGGCCGGACTTCAGCCCGGCCTGTCTGCGCGAGGCCCTTGCGGATTTCGCCGCCCGCAGCAGACGCTTCGGCGGGCTGGAGAGTGCGGGCCTTCCCGCGCGGTAAAAACAACACGGATGCGCGCTTTTCCAAAAACGCGCGCTTTTTCCCTCTTTCGCACTATAAACAAAAGAGCAGCCCCATGCTTATGTCCCTGCCCTCGCACCGCAAGCGCCTTCTCACCGCCCTGACGCTCGTCATCCTGCTCGTTGCCGGAATTTTCGCCGGGGGCTGGCCCCTGCGGCTGCTGGTGACCGCAGCGGCCTGTCTGGCCCTGTACGAGTTTTTCACCATGAGCCTGGGCCCTGCCTCCCCTTGCCGCTTTGTCGGCCCGGTTCTCGGCGGCCTTCTCGTCCTTTCGCAGGCAGGCGGCCCCATGTGGACCTTAAGCCTGCTCTGCCTCTATGTCTGCGCCCTGGGCGGCTTTTTTCTTTTTGACTTCAGCCGGAGCAAAGGACAGGCCAAAGCCACGGCATACGCGGCCCCGGCCCTGGGCCTGCTCTACATTCCGCTGCTTCTGCACCTGGCCCTGTATTTGAGCCCCGCGGAACAAAGCCTCATCATGCTCGCTGTCGCGGCCACGGACAGCGGCGGCTACTATGCCGGAACGCTCTGGGGCAAGCGCAAGCTCTGGCCTGCGGTCAGCCCGAACAAAAGCTGGGAAGGGCTCTTCGGCGGGCTCCTCCTCTGCCTTGCGGCCTGCGCGGCCCAGGGCTATATCGCCCAGACCCTGCACTGGAACCTGCCCCGCTTTCCCCTCTGGGGCTGGCTCCTGACCGGCCTCTTCCTGCATCAGGCCGCCCTGTTCGGCGATCTCTTCGAATCCGCGCTCAAGCGCAGCCTCGGCGTCAAAGACTCCGGCACCCTGCTGCCCGGACACGGCGGCATGCTCGACCGCATAGACAGCCTGCTTTTCGCCCTGCCCGCGTATACGGCCATCCGCCTGATAGCAACGGCCTGCGCGGCATAAGCCCCTTGCAGCACGCATGACAGCCCCCACCCCTCACGAGCCGCCCCGCCTGCGCTACATTTCCTCCCTGCCCGGCCCGGCCTGGCAGGAGCAATCCCCCAGGACTCTGAGCATCCTCGGCAGCACCGGCTCCATAGGCCGCTCCGCCCTGGAGTTTCTGCGCATGCACAGGGATAGCTTTCGCCTCACGGCCCTGGCCGGGGCCAGAAACATCCCCCTGCTGGCCCGGCAGGCCGCCGAATTT
>DBDO01000005.1:2148-2785 GCA_002293605.1 Desulfovibrionaceae bacterium UBA930 | reverse complement strand
AGTCTCTCCTAACCTCGATACTACGTGAAGTCAAGTGTTTAGCCTCTCGCCCCAGCCGATTTAACTCCGCGCCGCTCGCCCGCTGAAGCGGCCCCGCCCCAGGAGATCGGCTTCATCACCTTGGATGGCCCCGGCCCTGCGCCCTCCCCGCTCCTGACCCTGGCCAAGGCCAGAAGCGGAGAATCTTCCGATGCAGTTTCAAGCTCGGACGCCCCCCCCAGGAGGGATGCCCCGACCGGNNGCAGGTAAGGCCATCTCCCCTGAATCCGGCGGACCCGAAAGCGCAGTTTCGTATGGAACCGTCCCCCCTCCCGCCCTTGCCCTGGACAAGGGGCCCGGGCTTGAACCCTTAGAGCCCGCCCCAAAAGCCCGCGCAATCCCCGCGCTGCCTGCAAAAAACTCCCGCCCGCAAGGCTCCCCTGGCGGCAAGGGGGCCTACGATGCCGCCATGGCGCTGTACGCCAAGGGCGAATACGGCAAGGCCCGTGAAGCCTTCAAGGCCTTTTCGCGCTCCGCTCCGGGCAATGCCCTTGCCCCCAACGCTCTATATTGGGAGGGTGAATGCCTGTATTCCCTCGCTGCCTATGATCAGGCGATTCTGGTCTTCAAGGATGTGGCCGCCAAACACCCCAAACAC
>DBDO01000005.1:288-2128 GCA_002293605.1 Desulfovibrionaceae bacterium UBA930 | reverse complement strand
TAATGCCCGTTTTTACTGGCAGATTCTGCTGGACGACTTCCCCAAATCAGCCCCGGCGGCTTTGGCCCGCAAGCGTATGGGAAAGGGCTAGGGCCTGCGGGCAAAGGCAGTAGAGGTGCGCATTTTTTCCGACCGCGATGAATCCGCCAAAAGTGAGATATGGGCTTTGCTCGCCCTGCGCCACGCCCGCGGAATCGGAGCGCGCCGGGCAAAGCGCTTGTGGGAAAATTACGGCTCCGGGCTTGCTGCGGTTGAAGCCTGCCTGACAAAGCCCGCCACCTGGGTCGAACGCTCCCGGATTCCTCTTGCGACAGCGCGCAGCTTTGCTTCGGAACAATGGCGGGAACGGGCGAAGCGGGAATGGGCCGCGCTTCAAAACGGCGTCTGTTTTCTGTGCATAGGCGATGCCGCTTATCCCGAGCTTTTGCGTGAGCTGCCCGATGCGCCCCTGCTGCTCTATTACCGGGGGGACAGCGCCCTCTTGCGCGGCCCGGGCCTCGGCATCGTGGGGGCCAGAGACTGCACGCAGGAGGGCATTGCCGTTTCCGCCTTTTTTGCGCGCGAACTCTCCAGGGCAGGCGTAAGCGTCATTTCCGGTCTGGCCAGGGGCATTGATCGGGCCGCGCATCTGGCAGGGCTGGAAGGGCCGGGCCGCTCCATCGGCGTGCTCGGGGCGGGCGTGGATATCCCCTATCCGGCCTGCAACGCCGACCTCCACGCCCTGATGGCGGAAAAAGGTCTGCTCCTTTCAGAATTCGCACCGGGAACGCCCCCCGAATCTAAAAACTTCCCGATCCGCAACCGCTTGATCAGCGGCCTTTCCCGAGGCGTGCTGGTTGTCGAGGCCGCAGGCAGAAGCGGCAGNNCTTATCACGGCCCGTCTGGCCCTGGAGCAAAACCGCGAACTCTTCGCCGTTCCCGGCCATACCATGGCCGCCGTGTCCGGAGGCTGCCGGGAACTTATCAGGCGCGGTGCCAAGGCCGTGTTCAATGCCGATGATATTCTGGAGGATCTGGCCCCGCTGCTGACAAAGGACGCGCGCGCCGCCCTGGANNAAACGCCTTGCCGAGACGCATGTAAAAAACAAAAACCAGGCCCGCAAACGCCGGGAGGAACCCCTGGCGGAGCTTCAAGGCGAGGCCCTCTCGGTGCTGCCCCCCGGCCAACTGCCCTGGAAGGCCCCTGACAGAGCAAAGACCGGGCCGCGAAAAAAAACCGGCACACGCACCCCTGCCCGGCCCGAGACTGATGTGCCAGCCCGGCCCGTGCCAACNNAAAATGCAACGAGGAGGAGCAGTTGGTGCTTGATGCGCTTGCGGCAGGGCCGCTTCATATTGACGAAATCGCGCGCAAAACCGCTATGGATGTGGCCAAACTGAGCGGCCTTCTGACCCTGATGGAAATTCGCGGTCTGCTGCACCGCGCCCCAGGCATGATCTACACACTTTCGGATCTTGCGGGGTAAAGGGCATGACAAAAAACGGACACGCCGATGCCAAGGCAGACGCGCCGGAAAGCGTGGAGATGTTCCTGGCCCATCTTGAGTTGGAAAAGGGCTATTCCCCGGCCACGGTAGAGGCCTACGGCAAGGATGTGTTGCAATTTGAAGAAACGCTCGCCCGGCAGGGCCTCTCTCTGGCCGACCCTGCCCGTATCGGTAAGCGGCAGGTGCAGAGCTTTCTGGCGGATCTGCACCGCCAGGGCATGGGCAAAAGCTCCATGGGGCGCAAGCTTTCTTCCCTGCGCTCCTTTTTTCGCTTTTGCGCCCGCATGCGCATGATCGCGGCCCTGCCCACCGAAGGCGTGGGCAACCCCAAAACGGAAAAGCGCCATCCGGAT
>DBDO01000005.1:0-214 GCA_002293605.1 Desulfovibrionaceae bacterium UBA930 | reverse complement strand
GCGCGCTCCGCAGGCCCGGCCCCCGAATCAAACGCAGCTGCGGACCCTCCCGCAAGCCCTCCGTCTCTGGCGCTCGCGGCGCGCGATATCTGTCTTGCGGAAATCCTGTACGGCTCCGGTCTGCGCGTATCCGAAGCCCTGTCCCTGGATATGGGACGCCTGTCCGGCGAAGCGGAGAGCCTGCGCATTCTCGGCAAGGGCGGCAAGGAGCGCA
>DBDO01000110.1 GCA_002293605.1 Desulfovibrionaceae bacterium UBA930 | reverse complement strand
ACCCACCGCGAGGTATTGCCGAGCACATCCCGCTGAAAATAGGCGGTGCGGGAGCGTTCCAGCTCGGCAAGGGCCTTCACATAGTCGGAAATGACCTCCGGCTTGGTTGTTGCCAGGGTTGCCAGGGTGGCCTCCGGGGTATCATCGTCCCTGCCGAGAATTTTCTTCCGCACAAGGTCGATAACCGGGGGTATGACCAGACCGCCAATGGTGGTGACGGCTTCAAGGATTCCGGGGAACATGCGCCTTCCTCCTCCTTAAATGTTGGAGTTCAGGACCATGCGCTCCACCTTTGCCCGGTAGGCCGGGTCTTTCTGGTAGCGCGTATCCCTCATGGCCTCTACCATCTGTGCGCGTGAGGCGAAGCGCTCCGCGCCATCGTTCCCTTTGGGAGCATGGCCGCCCACAAAGATATCCGGGTCTTTCCCCATACTCGCCGTGTAGCGGGACTTGAGGCCTTGCGCGGCCATCACGATAAGTTCCATGTCGTTGCTGGCGAGAACCTTATCGTAGGCGCTCTTTTCCCTGTCGCTTAAGCTGACTTGCGCCCAGGCCATAAGCCTCTGGTATTCCGCTTCGCCGCCAATGCTGTCTTTGACCTGCCGGACCTGGCTCTCCACAAGGACGCGCTGGCCGTCAATGTACTCACGGACCATAGCGCGGGTAATGCCCGCCTTGTCCAGCGTGTCCAGACTTTCTTCGGAGAGGCTGCCCGTGCTTTCATATTCGCGGGTGAATACCGAAATATCCATCCCCTTTTCCTTGAGCAGGGTCGTGGCTTCTTCGGTATTCTCCAGCCCGGCGACCTTGGCCGATTCGGGGATGTCCTCCGAGTCCTTCCCTTCGGCCTTCTCTTTTTCCTCCGGCTGTTCGCCTGCTTTCTGAGCGCCAAGCTTGGCTTCCAGTTCCCTGTAGGCGCGTTCCAGTTCTTCCGTGCTCTTGTATTTACCGGCCAGAAGCTCCTTTTCTTTCCCTTCGCCATCCTGGGCTGCGGATGGCCCGAGGGGATCATTCTCAGTGAAGCCGAGCGCCACGCTGTTGCCGTCTTCCGACACCGAGGTCGGGTGAACCACGGCGGAAGGCATATTTTCGGGGGTAGTGCTTGGGCCGCTCATCAGTAGTCAACCCTCACAGTGCCGTCTTCCAGCTTCGTTTTCTTGGGTTTACGTTTCACTACCGGATTGACGGTCAGCGTGCCGAGATCCTGAACCTTGGATTCCCCGGCCTCGCCATCGTTGTCTTTTTTGTTATCCATTGTTTCTCCTTTACCCCATCATATTCGGGGCAGGTGCTGCTTGTTGCTGGAGCGGTTGCGGCATGTCCCCTCCTCCCGCTCCAGAAGAGGTCGCCAGCTTGCCGACAAGATCCAGGGCTTTCGGGCCGAAGGTATCCATGCTTTGTTGTTCCTGGGCCTGGGCTGTTTCGGCCTGGATCTGTTCCGGGGACTTGATGAGGCCTTTGGTGTTGATGCCGTCCGAGGCCGCCAGACGCTCCATTGCATCAGGGATGTTGACGAACTGCTGCACGGCCTGGGGACCGAACACCTGCGCTATGGTGCTGAGGTAGTTGGTGAGTCTGGCTTTATCGTTCCCCCTGCCGAGGGCTTCAAAGCCGGTGATGATGGAAGGCTGGACCATGCCTGCCGGAAGCGCCGGGAGTTTGCCCGCCTTGGTCAGCTTATGGATTCTGCGCTTGATGAGAGGAAGCTGTAGCTCCTGTGACAGCATGGAGTATATGCCGCCATGACCGGATTCCAGCTCCGTAGCCATTGCCCGGAACTCCTCCGCAGTGACGCGCTCGGCATCGCGCCGTATGCCGTCCATGAGAAGAAAGGCCTTGGCGAGGCGGCTGTTGAGCATCTGCACGGTCTCAAAGGCAACCCTGAGGTCGGACGCCTTTTGTACCTGAAGGACCGTCACGTCATTCGCGCTGCCGGTGACGAAGCCGCCGTTGGGGGCTTTTTCCAGGTCTGCGGCCTTTGTGGTGCCGTTGGCGTTGAGCAGGAACAGAATCTTCGCCGCTATGGCCGAGCCTTCGATAATAGCCTGAGTCAATGCTTCCAGGGACTTGAGATCCCCAAGGTAATTCTCGACATAGCTGCGGCCATAGTCTTCACCGGCGACCCAATACATGCGCAGCGGAATGAAGGGGCAGCCGTCCAGCGGGTATTCGCCTTCCGTGCCTTCAATGACAAGGCCGCCTACCTCCTGGTAAGAATAGTATTTTCCTTTCTTCCTCCGGGCATGGGTATAGAGGTCAAGATAGCTTTCGTCATTCGGGGATGTTTCTTCACCTCCTCTGCCGCTTTCCTTCTGCATTGTCGCAAGAACCCGTTGCTGCATCTCTTCCGGCAGCGCCGACAGGGAAACCTTTTCGTGAATGACAAGTTCCGTCCATGTTCCCATAGGGTCGCGGTGGACGACATATCGGGAGAGGGGAAAGATGCGCACGCCCTGGCCCGCCTCTTTACCGTCAAACAGCAAGACGTTTCCTGCAATGAGGAGATGCAGCAAGGCCTCGTGTATGGACGGCCTGTCGCCGCAGGCTTCGACTTCCGCCTGGACGACCCGCTCATACTTGGAGAGGGCCGTCTGGACTTCCGTTTCCCAGGCCTTCTGCTTCTTGGCCATTTCCAGGTCTTGCGCAGATTCTCGGGCGTCTTGCAGTTCGGCATCGTTAAGCATCATCCGAAACATCGGCATGTTCGGAGGAAAGAGCGTGAGCAGAAGGCGGGCGGCTAGGGTGGAGACGCCTTCCGCGCCTATGCCCTGGAAAGGGGTTTTAAAGGCTGTGTCGGATATCTTGCCCCCGGAATCGTCTTCAGGGAACAGGGCGGGAAGGGTCAGCTTGCCGCAGTTGCGTGCGCGGTCAAGGTAGGAGGAGCGTTGTGTTGCAAGTGCTTCGTAGCGGCTTGCGGCTGTAGTGCGCCCCCCGGAGGCGGATTCAGCATCTCCGCCGAAGGGTGAGTTTTTTTTGACTGCTATAGGGAACCCCCTTGTTTTGTGTTATCTGGCGGCTCTATCCCCTCGGGACGTTCAGCCCTCCCCCGCCTCCAGGCGTCTGTGCGCCGGGGGCGTTCATATTCAGGTCAATGCGCAGGGCTGATGTGCCGCGCTTTTTGGCCTCACGGTCCTTATGGCGAAGTGTGCCTTCCTCCCCGCCGCCGACTGTGGGCGCTTGGGCGGATGGCTCCGGTGGAGGTGCCGGGGTGGCCGCTGCCGGAATGGTAAGTGGATCGACTTTGGGGGTTTTCTTTTTCCCGCCTCCTCCCATCTATGCCTCCAGTGTGAAAGGTTTGAGTGTTTCCGGGGTGCAGAGCGTCACAACCGCGTCTGCCATTGCAATGCGCCTGCTGGCAGTGGTGAGCCTACAGGCGCGGGGAAGAATGGCCTTTTGCTCAAAGCCGACATCCAGCGCGAAGCGCCATGCGTGGCGAAAAGGCTGTGGCGTGATGCCGATAAGGGCGGACAGTTCGCCGTTGCGTAAAAGGAAATTACAGCTATCTATGCCGACTGCCTTACGCACGGGAAGGCCTGCATCCGTGAAGCAAAAATGTATCATGGCTGCATGGCCGATAAAGTTGTTGACAAAGTAAGTCGTCAGGAGCGTATCGTTGTGATCGTACACCCCATAGGCATACACCGCGCAGTCTTCCATGAAGTCGATATATGCGCCAAGGCTGGTTATATTGCCGTCATAGAATAGGTGTTTCCGGCGTCCTTGGGCTTCAATGGTGAGCCAGATGTCGGCAAGGTGGTCTTGCGTCAGACGAACCCGCTCGTCAAAGGCCTTGGTGCAGCGCACCGTAAAAAAGGGGGTGTAGCTCATGCCACATCCCCTTCTTCTTCCATGTACAGGCTGTCCAGACCGGAATTTCGCAGGGCTGCTTCTTTCTGGCGGCGGCGCTGGTCCAGCAGGTAATTCACAACCTGCCTTGCGCCAGCCTTGAGCCAGATGGACCTGTCGCTGTCGCCTATATCCGGGCAGCGCTCGGGGTATTGTCTGTTCAGGGCCTCCAGCAAATCGTCAGGGATATAGGGCAAGTCTATTCCGTATGAAGTATCAGGCATGTGTTTCTTTTCCTCCTACACTATAGGGTATGAACCGGGGGGCGTTCCCTCTTTAGTGGCCCCGATTCGCCAGAAGGGCCGCAAGAGACTCGGCGACAACATCTTCCGCGCCGTGCCGCTGTCATATGTCTCTCGCCTTGGGAATGGGGAAGCGCGGACTGTGTCAGAGTTTGGGATGGCATGAGCCGGGACAGCGGGGCGGCCTGTCGTCTGTGCCCACTGCACGTGCCTGATAGGTATAGAGCGCGGCGGCGCACCACAGCACGGACAGCAGATGGTGCTGGCCGTCTTCGGGGCAGTGGTCCTGCCCATCGAACCACGCCAGGACGTGGCGTTGCAGGGCGTCATACAGGCGGGACCACTCCATGCCCTTTTCCCAATTGCGGGCCTCGTATTTCTCAGCCCCCTTGGTGTAGAGGCGGGCGAGGCCGTCCAGCACCTCAAAGGGGATGAGCGAGTGGCGGGCTTTGCCGGAGTCGTGTTTTATTGCTGCTGTGGGGGCGTCCTGCGCTTTCCAGTCAGAGTGGTGGGAGCAGGCCCTACAAGGATGCGTGGAAGGAGAGAAACTGCGATAAAAGCAGGTGGCGCAGGATTTCTCTATTGCGGGGGCGTCCATAATATCACTTCCTTTTTTATAAAGTCATAATCCGTAACCCGGCAGATGCGGGACACTCTGACCTGCGCCAGAGCTTCATCTTCACCCTGCCCGGCCTTTTCATAAGCCGCTACGACAAGCGGCCACCACTCTGCATAGCTGCCGCCCTGTTCCAGAATGCGCTCGGCCTTGACTGGCCCGACCTTCGGACAGCCGGGGTAGCCGTCTGCGGTATCGCCTATGAGCGTTTGGTACATATGGAAGCGGTCTGCCTCGGCCTCGCTTGTCTCATAGACTTCCTTCGCGCCCATGTCGTAGAACAGGCCGGGAATGCCCTTCATGTCCTTATCCACGGACACAATGATCTTCTCGCCTGGATGCTGGATGATTTTTGTGCTGGTCGCCAGAATGCCCAGAATGTCGTCAGCTTCCAGGGTCGGGCGCTGCATGGAGGGGTGGTTCGCTGCAAGGTAGGCTCTTGCCTCCCGAAGGCAGACCGGCCTCTCCTTGCCTTTGCGGTTTGCCTTGTACTTTGGGAACACCGTGTGCCGCCAGTTCACAGAATCGGTCATGGCGATGCGATAGTGTTTCGTTTTGAAGCCGGAAAGCAGAGAGGCCAGGGTATCTTCAATGATGACCTTGGCCTCTTCCAGCGAACCGGCTGCAATGTAGTTGTCGCCGTCAAAGCTGTAGCTCCTGTTGACGGCGCTTGCCGCCCTGTGGGCTATCACATCGCCGTCTATGAGGAGGAAGGGGGGAGTCTTAGTGTGCGTTGGCAGGGTGTACCCCCCTGTGCACTCTATGCACATCCGCCAGTGCGATGATGGCCGCACGGTTTGCTGCCCACTCGCGCTGTTTTTTATTGAACTCGGCAGGAGGAAAGCCTGTCTTTTCCCGCCTGGAGAAGCAAAGCTCCACAGGGGTGTCCAGCTCCAGCATGTTCATTTTCACGCCGTTCCTATGGGCTATCTCTGCAAAGGCCAGAGCGACTTCCGTGCGTGTTATGGATTCGTCAATAATAACTGTATGGCCCAACTCCAGGGCATCAGAGGTCATATTGTATGCCAGATGATGCACAGCATCTTCCAGGTCTTCCTGATAGACATGCCCATACGCGAGGCGTATAGCGTCCATGGTGATGATCAGCCGGGTGTGGGGGAAGCTCTCAGGCGGTATGAACGTCTGTACAAAGGTACTCTTGCCAGCGCCGGGAAGCCCGAGCAGAAGAATGAGGTCGGGTTTGTGTTGGTGCGTCTGCATCAATGAATCTCCACAGTTTTTACGAGATGATAGCCGACCACTTTCAGGCCGCCGCCACGCTGCCTGGCGGCGTGTTCGGCGACAGCACGGTCATAGTAGGGGGATTGCCCGGCTAGGGTGTAACCTTCGTCAGGCTCGGGAAAGCTAAGAATGAAGATTTCTTCGGGTATTTTCCGTTTCAGTATCATGAGTCCACCTACAGGGTTACGGGAAAATCAACGCCGGGGGTGACGCCGTTGTAGTCGTGCATGGGTATGGTGTCCCCCGGCGCTTCGATGGTGGCGATACGCTGCAAAACAACGAAAGTCTTATCGTAATCCTCCGCCGCATCCTGCGCGGCTTCCAGGGCTTCTGCGTAGTCCTTGGTCCAGTAGGGGTAGATAAAGTCCACATCTATGCCGTCAACAGGCCAAACAACGTAAGTAAATGACATCAGTGCGTCTCCTTGTATCCGGCCTTCATCGTCAGGACGCCATCACGGAACAGCCGGGCGATGAGAGCCGCGCCTTTGTCCGTGGCGTAGATATCCTGCTTGCCGGAGTAGGGGTTGAATTTTTCCACAAAATGAGAATCACGATATCGGGCGTACACCCGGTACTGTCCGGCAGCGCGGTAAAACACCAGCGCCTCGCACAAATCCCGTTTCAGCGTCATAGTGTTCACGCCGTCCAGCTTCCGCGCCACCTCGGTCAGGCGCATGGGCTGCCTGTCCTGCCCGGCAAAGGCTGCGTCAACCAGGGCTGCCTTGGGCGCGGCTTCAGCAAGTTCACCCTTGAGCCGGTCAATGGCGTCCTTTGCCACAAAGAGGGCGCGGGCCATGATGATTTCCGGGCTGTCTTCCGGGGAGGCCGTGACGTAGCCGCCGCTTTTGCGGATGGCCGGGAGGACTTCTTCCATGACCCAGGCTTCAAACTTCTCGGCGGCGGGAAGCTTGGAGCGGATGATGAGGCGATACATGTCGGATTCAGGGATGATGGTAAGTCCCCGCGCAGGGATATTCGAACATATCGAATCGATACTTTTAAGTATTTTCGCATGTTTACAATGGTCAGCAACTGTTTGAGGCGCATTGCTGTACCCCAAAACACTCGCCACATCCTTCGCCACAAACCACGGCTCGCCCGTGTTCTCATCCTGAATCATTCGAATGCTGCCGAACTGCTGATGCTCAAAAATCTGGAGCTGTGCGGACATGTTCTTTCTCCTGTATGTTAGTGTGTTTCTTTCCAGTTTGTTCCGGTTTTGTATTCGCCCGTCATGGTGACGCGAAAGCCGAAGTGTCTTCCGGCCTCGTCAATCGCCTCCACAAAGAGCTTGCCGACCTCATCCGCAATCTCCGGGCGGGCTATGGCCTGGACTTCATCGTGAACATGGGCGACCTGGGCGTAGTCCACACCGTGGACCCACCCGCGTTCTTCCAGCTTTTTGTGCCAGAGAACCGTAGCCAGCTTGACCAAGAGTGCGCCCGCGCTTTGGAATATGAGATTAAGGGCGCTGTGCTTGCTGCGAACATGCAGCCGCCGCCCGTCAATGCCTTTGAGCCAGGGGCGGCGTTCCAGCGCGGCGCTTATGCCGGTCATGAGTTGTTTGATGGCCGGGGTCTTAGTGAGAAAGCGTTTGCGCATGGCAAGCCCGGCCCGCTTTTTCTGCGCCTCGGTTCCATCGGGAACCAGAAGCGCCCCGAGCAGCACAGGGCCAGCGCCATAGAGAAAAGCATCGTTGTGTTCGGCAGGGGGCGCTACTCCCTGCCCGCGCCATGACGCGCTGCTTACTGTCGCCAGTAAGTCCAGACTATATCTTCACCCTCTCAGAGGGGCTGTGCGCTTCGGGCCGCTTGGCCCTACTCCCTTTCAGGATAGTCGTTGCACCTTCAAATAGCGTATTGCTGCTTCCAGAGTCTCAGTGTTGTCGTGAAAAAGACCGAGCGCCCGATTGCAGTTATGACAAAGAAGTCCACGGATTTGTCCGGTAGCATGATCATGGTCTACAACGAGCTTGGCCTTGTGACGTTCTGTGTTCATAACAAAGCCCTCGCCTCCGCAAATTGCACACTTCCCATTCTGTTCCGTGTGAATACACCTGTAGTCCTGTGTAGTTATGCCATACGCACGCTGAAGATAACGGCTGGTATAAGCATCATCGGCACATGCCTGGGAACAATGGAGATGTGATGGGGCGCGATGAGAGAATAACGTACCGCAAATACGGCACGGCTTTTCTTTAAAAAACCCTTGTGGATATTTATCTGGAGAAGCAGTTTGTTCTGATTGAGCTGAGTTTCCGTTTTTATACAAAAAGAAAGCCTCCTAACGGAGGCAGCAATACGCTATGAGCTTGGTTCAGGATTGTCTCGGAGAGAGTTTCCCTGAGTTCACACAGTTTTAATCAAGGGATTTCTCCCAGGTCATCCCTTTGAGATGAAGGTTTTCGCGTCATCGCGGGTTTTCAGCCCTGCGGCCTTTTGGTTCGCGGTATGAATATCGCCTTCCACCACTTCACGCGCGTATCGCCCGGCATCGTATCTCGCAAGAAAGTGTCCAAAGACTCTAAGTTCGAGACCTGATGCATCAGCACCCACGAGAACAAAACCCTCTGGAGCTTCGAAGAGTTCCCGACACTGTTTTCCCAGGTTTCCTCTGCGAGGCACTTGTCCAAGGTTAGGGCGAGAGTGTGTGCAGCGTCCCGTAACCGCTCCATTTGTCGTGACGCGTCCATAGATTCTCCCATCCGGCTTGACGAGTTTGAGCCATCCGGCCTTGCCTTCAGCCAGCATGGCGATGATCTTGTTGATTTCCCGATACTCCGAGAGGCGCTTTGCCTCCGGGTAGGGCAGTGAGGCCAGGGTTTCTTCGTCCAGCATAGGTTCACCCGTGGGGGTGAACACGGCTGGAATCCATCCGTACTTGTCCCGCAGTCGGGCGGAGACATGGAAGTTGCTGTTGGGGTTGAAAACCTCTTGCCGCTCTTTAATGAAGGGAACACCCTTCACATAGCCGCGTGTTTTGTCGTTGACCTTGGGAATGAAGACCTCTTCCACACGCTTTGGCGGGAAGGTTTTCTGGAACTCCTGATTGATTTCCTCCCTTTGGGCCGCAAGCGTGGCGTAGAGTTCTTCCGCCTTTTTGGTATTAAAGGGAAAGCCGTGCGCCTCCTGCTTGGCAATGACCTCCTGAAAGGCCATTTCCAGAGCGAGAGCTTCCTGGTTGTATTGCTGTTTGAGGATATGAGAGAGCAGGGCTGTGGTGACGACAACATCCTGTTCGCAGTAGCTTTGCATCTCGGGCGTCCACTCGGACCAGTCCGTTGTTTCCCCGAATGTTCCCTTGTACACCCCGAGACGGTAGCCCCAGGCCTTGAGGCTGTGCAGCCCTATGAGTTTTTTGGGGAAGAGCGGATTGCTGTTGCGCCGAAGCGCCGAGAAGTCGTTCAGCTTTATCTCCGGCCATATGAGCCGGGCGGCGTTGAGGGTGTCAAAGACATGGCCTTTGGGCTTCCAGCCCGGATACAGCTTACGAAGCGCCGGGATGTCAAAGCAGATAATGTTGTGGCCGACAATGACCGGGGCATGTGCCAGAAGCTCTAAGGCTTCGGGGAGTGTTTCATGGTGGGCGCTTAGGGTCTCGCCGCTGACCGGGTTATGGATGACCAGGGAGTGCAGCCGTGTGAGGCTTGGCAAGAGGCCATCCGTTTCAATATCAAAAAGAAGAGGGGCGTCTTTGGCGGACAGCCCCTCAAGCGTGGTTGGAACCCACGAGTAGTAGTCTTTGCGGCTCATAGGCCTCCTAATAATCGGAATCTTTGTCCTCTGTGGCTCGGGGGGAGAACGGTCCCTTTTCTTCTCCTTCATCTGCCTCTCCCGCAGGGAGGAGGCGTCCGGTTTCGTGATCATAGACGACTGCGCCCGCCTTGCCGGTAAGGCCCACGGGGCGGTTCTTCAGAACTCGGATGCGGGCGCGGTTGGGGTCTTCCCCTTGCTGGTCCCGCTCCAGGGCGACCACCACATCGGAAAGCTGCTCCAGACTGCCGGACCCGCGAAGATCCGTCAGACTCGGCTCCCGCCCTTCGTTCCATGACTTGCCCTTTTCCGGGCGTTTCAGGTGGACAACGGCCAGAACCGCGATTTGGGTCTCTTCCACCAGAGAGCGCAGCCTTGTCATGAGCTTGTCGATAGTTTTACGTTCTGACTCAGCCACTTCATCCAGGCCGGAGACAATGATGGATATGTGGTCCAGAATGATGACCCGGACCTGACAGGCCACGGCCATATAGCGCAGCTTGGACAGGATGCCGTCCACATCGGAGGAACCGAAGTGGTCGTACAGCCAGATTGCGCCGCCGCTCTTTGCCAAATCGTCAAAAGCGGCGTCATAGTCTTCATCGGGGATTTCATAGCCCGGCACGATGAGGGGTTTGTTGAGTCTGAGGCCGACATAGCGCCGGGCTGTCTTGCCGGTGTTTTCTTCCAGGGCCATGACGCCGAGCGGCCAGCCATGCACGGCGGAAAGATGGTAGCCGATTTCATGGGCTATGGTGCTTTTGCCTATGCCGCTGCCTGCGGTGAGCAGAATGAGTTCTCCGCCACGGATGCCGCGTATGGTCCGGCAGAGTTCCGGGTATTGGAAGCTTGCGCCTTCCGGCACGGCTTTGCGGCTTTTTTCCTTGAGTTCCAAAATGTTGACGATGCCATCCGGCCTGAAGGCCTTGGCCTGCCAGAGGGCGGAAGTCAATTCCTTGATTTTGCCGCCTGTGAGACATTCGTTAGCGTCTTTCAACGGAAGATGGACGATGAAGCCCTTGCCGGGCGTGAGAAGCGCGGCGCATTCCTGGGCCGCTTTTCGTCCTGGTTCATCCATGTCGAAGCAGAAGACGACCTCCTGAAAGGATTCCAGCCACTCCAGATTGCGGCGGATATCATCCACAGCGGCCTTGGTTCCGTTGCTGACGGCCACAACCGGCCATTTATTGCCCTGAAGCTGCGACACGGTGAGACAGTCGATTTCCCCTTCGCAGACTGTGACCCTTCGGCCTCCTCCGCTCCAGAGATGCTGGCCGAACAGCAGGGCGTCCTTACGCTCCCCGATCCATCGGAAGTTCTTATCGGCGTCTCTGGTGTGCTGCGCCGTCAGTTCGCCAGCCTTGTTAAAATGTGGAGCGACCTGGACGGGACTGCCGTTTGCAAGCCGCCCGATGAAGTAGCCGAATTTTCGGCAGGTTTCCTCGCTGATGCCGCGTCTTTCGAGCCGCCTGAACTCGCCTACCGGCAGAAAGTCCTTCCCTGCCATCTTCCTTCCACCTCCTTCTCCTCCCCTCTGTCGGGCATGTTGCGTGTTGGCCGTTCCATCGCCGCGCTCGTAATGACCGCAGGCGAAGCAGTAGCCGTGGCCGTCACTGTATCGGGCGAGGTTGTCGCCATCCCAATCCCCGCCGTTTTCCGTGCAGGCCGGGCAGCGCTCCTTGTGCAGGAGGACGCTTTCCTCATGTTCTTCCTCATGGAGGCTGGACATGCTTATCGCACAGCCTCCACAAGGTTTTTATGCGCTACAATGGTTTGATCCGGGCTTGCGCTGGCGAGGGTATAGCTTTCCACGCTCGGATGGTATTCCAGCACAATGTACGGCTCGGCCTTGATGCCGACACGCGCTCCGACAGGGAAGCTGGCAAGCCGCTCCAGGTGGGAGAACGTGAGCGCCCGGTAGCCTATGCCCTCAATGAAGACACAGGCTTTGGCCTCCAACAGGTCAAGGCTCTGCACCACGCCTGTTTTGCCAAGCAGGGAGACAAAGGTTCCGGAATCCTTGATGATTTTGACATAACAGCCGGTGGCGAGTCTGGAGGACTCCCGCAGCTTCCAGGAACTAAGGCGGATTTCCCGGCCGTCCATGATCGCCTTGCAGGGCGTCTTCACGATATCGTAGCCGAGCGCGGTCAATTCAGAGATACGCGCCGTGATGTTTTGGATGCGGAAGTCCTGCCATGCGGACTCCCGCGTGACAGTGCCGCCGCTCATCAAATGCTCAATGAGGGCGTGGGCCTGGGGTTTCAATGGTAGTTTCTCCTTCAAAGCAAAAAGAAGAAGAAGCGGCCTGCCGTGGCAAGATTGGCGGGCCGCTTCTTCATGAGGTTGTTCTCAAGGCGTTGGCGGCAGGCTATGCTTTGCTGTGTTCCGACCGCCAGCCACTTACATCAAAGCAGGGGCAATTTTTCTTTGCCACGTCCCGATGCCCTATGACCTTGGCTTGGGGAAATTGTTGCTGAAGCTCGGTGACGATGTTGTGGAGGCTGTTCCACTGCTCCGGGGTGAAGTTGTTCTCCGGGGTGCTGCCGTCTTCGGCCACTCCGCCCGCCATGCACACGCCTACGCTCCGCTCGTTGTAGCCTTGCGCGTGTGCGCCGCCGTCCATGAGGGGACGGCCAGTCTGGAGCGTGCCATCGCGCTTGATGAAAAAATGGTAGCCGACCATGCGCCAGCCCTGCGCCCGGTGCCAGCGGTCAATATCTTTGATGTCCACATCATGCGAAGGCCCGGTGGCCGCGCAGTGAATAATGATGAAGTCAGTTGCTTTTCGCGCCATTGATGAGTTTTTCCAGCGCCTCCTTTTGCGCTTTTGCAGGCCTGTGCGAGAGCCATGCGGCAGGAACCTTGCCGCCTTTGGCGTAAGGAAAGCCGTGTTTTTCGCACCATGTGCCGTAGGTGGTTTTTGAGAGCTTCCCGATACGGGTGTTCGGGTTGCTGAAGAGGAAGCGGATATCGAGGTTCGGGTGTTCCGCCTTGACCCTGAGCATCTTCGCCCGGTCGGACGAGTCAAAAGCGCCCTTGGTTTCAATGATGATGGCCTGTTCGGTCAGCACGAAATCGGTGATGTACACACCCGGTTGGGTGTAACGAATGCGGACGCGCTCATAGAGATGGGGTACGCTTTGCGCGTTTAAGTCTTGGGAGGTTATGACCTCCAGACCTGAGCGGAATCCGGTTTCCTCCTTTGTTTTCCTTGAAGCGGCCCACGTTTTACGAAAGGCCATGCCTAGAAGTCGCCTTCGCCGGTATCCTCATCGCCGCTGTCACCGGCGTCCGCGTCTTCGTATTCGCCGTTATTGTCCTCTTCATCATGCGTGGGATTGTGGCTGTACCCGCCCTCTTGAGCGCCGAAGCCGTAACCCTCGGCGGAACGCTGGCCGCCGCTGACCAGTTCGATAATCTGCACGGCCTCCAGCCGGACGGAAACGCCAGCGCCAAGCGCCGGAGTGCAGAACGGCTCTACGGAGTACGCGATCTTGAGCACGGACCCGCCCCAGATGTGCACCTTCGCAGGATTGACAGGCTGGTTCCGGCTGTCAAAAATTGCCGGTCTGCGGCTCCACGGCTTGCCGGTCTTTTTGCTGACGCCGCTGGCAAGCATTTTAAAGTTGATTTGGTATTCGCCTGTTTCTTCGCCGGTTTCGGGGTCTTCGTAAGGCTTGATGGGCAGTTCCGCGATGTCGATTTTTTCCTTGATCTTGTCCAGGGACATCTTCGGCTTCTCGGCCTTGACCTTTGCGACTTCATCATCAAAGGCCTGCTGCCGGAGTTTCTCGCACATTTCCAGCAGCGGTTTGGCGTCCGCTTCGGTCAGCAGCAGCTTTACCGAATATTCGCCGTCCTTTTTGAACTTGGTGTCCGGTTCATGAAGCTTGGGATACAGGGCGCGGCCTGCCGGGGAGATGAGGGTTTCTTTCTTCGCCAAGGTCTTATTCTCCTGTTAAAGGTTCATCCAGTATGAAACCTGCCGCCTCAAGGGCGGCCAGGACATCAACGGGGATGGGGAGGGAGCGTTGCTGCATGACCCCACAGAGGCGGTGCAGGCGCTTATGGTCGCCGCGCTCCATGAGGCGCTGTGCTGCCGTGTGGAAAGGACGGCTCATGAGGACAGCACCTCCGCTTTGAGGTAGTCCGTGACGGCCTTGAACTCCGGGCGGCGGCCGTTGGCGTCAGCCATAAGGTTGCGGGCCTTGCCTATGGCGTCCGCCGTGTTCATGCCGGAGGCCTCCATTGTGAGAATGAACGCGGCCAAGACAGCGCCGACACTCTCGCCGGGGAGCAGCCCTTGCTGGTTCTGGAGGGCGTTGACGAGAGAGAACGCGGCTGTGGAAACGCGTGTTACATCGCCATTGCCGAGTTGGTCGGCAAGACGATCAGGGCTGATGTGAGACATGCGTGCTCCTTGTAAGTTGGGTTAGAAGGTGCAGGGAACGCAGCCGGACTTCATGGTCAGCTTTCCTTCGCGGTACAGTTGTGTGATGAGCACCGCGCCTTTGGCCGTGGCGTAGATTTCATGCTTTTGGTACTTGTGGTCTTCTTTCTCAAAGAAGAAGCCCTCCGCGCCGCTGTAGCGGCTGTAAACCCTGTATTGCTGCGCTCTGTGGTAGAGGTAGCCGAGCCGCATGAGGTCGCGCTTGATGCGCACGGAGTTCACGCCGTCATGCTTGCGGGCAAGTTCATAGACCTTCATGCCCTGGCCGCTGCGCTTGGCGAAAAGCGAGTCCGTGACCTGCGCTTTCGGTTCCGCTATGGCGAGTCTGGCTTCCGCTTCTTTCTTTTCCGTTTCAATGCGCTTGATGGTGTCCTGCGCGACCAGGACGGCGCGGGCCAGGATGCTTTCCGGGGAGTCGTCCGGGGTGGCGGCGATATAGCCGCCCGTTTTCATGATGGACGGGACAACCTCATCAGCAATCCACATCTGGTACGGGAGGGCCTTGGGTTTGTCGGAGCGGCCAAGGAAGAAATAGAGGCCTTGTTGGGAAAGCGTTGGCATTTCTTTGATTCCACGACTGGTCAGGGCAGATCTGACCTTTCGCCACTGATCCGGGATATGAGCGATGCAGGCTGTTCCATTCCAAGCATAACCAAGCGCTTCCGCCACATCCTTCGCCACAAACCACGGTTCGCCCGTGTTCTCATCCCTGATGACCCTGACCTGCCCGAACTGTTCGTGCGTGAAAGGCATGATGGCGGCGGCGGTGTTTTGCTGGTGCTGTTGATTGCTGTACATGAGCAGACTCCTGTGATGGTTGAGGGTGCCTTGGTTCTTCAGTGGTCCCGAATTGGAAAGCGTTGCGGGAGTTAGAATCACCCCCACAACGCTTCACTCTTTTTGCACGTCTGATTTAATTCACACTTGCAAATAAATTAGGCAAAAAAATAGACGCTCTGAAGCACCTGCCTGATATCGAGATTGCCCTTCGCCGGAAGCTCCGGCAGCTTGTCATGCTTTTCCGCAGGCAGCATGGCCGCTATGCTCTCCCGAAGGTCGGCCAGCACGTCCCGCTCGGTAAACATGCCGACAAAGGCGGTTCGCAGGCAGCGGGCCATTGTGGCCGCGTCTGCGGCAGGGACGCCGTAGCTATCGTGGATCATCATATAGGATGTGACGCCCCCTTCCAGGGCGAGGCAGATGGACCGGCACATGGCAGCCGCGTCCAGGGAATGCACAAAGTTCGGGGAGATGCCGTTGCGCTGGCGGCGGATGTCGATTTTCTTTTCCTCCCCTTCTTCGCGGATGGTCATGCGGACGATGGACGCCCCCAGGCGGGTTTTCACCCGGTATTCCTTCATATCGTAGTAGGCCTGGGAGACCAGAAAGCCGATAGGGCTTTGCCAGACTACCGGCAGCCCTTCCCCTGCGGCCAGGGCGGCAAGCGCCTGCAAATAGGACATGGCCGCTTTTGCGGCAATGACGGTTTCCCCGATGCTGTCCCAGATGAGCAGCGCCAGGAAGCGGGAGGCGGGGAAGACGTTTTCGGCGTTAATGCCGTCAGCGCTGCCTTCTCCTGCCTCCACACGTTCGGAGAGATGGTCCAGGGTATACTCGCAAC
>DBDO01000016.1:11149-11353 GCA_002293605.1 Desulfovibrionaceae bacterium UBA930 | reverse complement strand
GGCTTCCGCGCTTGGCAAGCTCACCGCTTACAGCCAGCGCGCGCCCATGCACGCGGGCGGACAGGCCACCGCGCATATGTTCATCGTCAACCCCTTCTCCGGTGCCAGAATGGCCAGCCTGTTCAGCACCCACCCGCCGGTAGAGGAGCGCATAGCCCGCTTGCAGGCTATGCAGTAGCGCTGCTTTCAAATACGTCTTTTGTC
>DBDO01000016.1:0-11040 GCA_002293605.1 Desulfovibrionaceae bacterium UBA930 | reverse complement strand
CGCGCCCGTTCGCGCAAGGGTGAATCCGTG
Source organism: Desulfovibrionaceae bacterium UBA930 (assembly GCA_002293605.1). Classification (GTDB taxonomy): domain Bacteria; phylum Desulfobacterota; class Desulfovibrionia; order Desulfovibrionales; family Desulfovibrionaceae; genus Frigididesulfovibrio. Next base: position 11,010 of record DBDO01000016.1, on the reverse strand, counting down.
CTGAAGGACGAAAGCCCAGGCCCCTACGCGGGCAGGCGGCTCATCCTCTGGCAGGACGGCTTAAGCGCCAGCGCGGCGGAAGTCTTCATAGCGGCCTTGCCCGCTTTTTCCCTCCGGGACAGAAGTAATTCCAATTCTAGATAAAAAATGCCTTTGATTTTTATCTGGAATTGGAATNNGTCACGCGGGCGTGGCACAGAGCATAGGGCGGCGGTCCGCAGGCAAGGCCAGTTCCCAGCAGCTTTTCAAACTGGCGGACGGCGGCCTGCTCAAGCTGACCACCGAACTTTTGCTCCTGCCGGACGGCAAGGAAAGCTGGCAGGATACAGGGCTCTCGCCAGACCGCGATACCGGTCAGGACAAGGCAGGGCGGGAGCGCTACGAGGTCCTGAGCCTGAGCCAAAGGAGATACGGTTAGCCTCTCCGGCTGGTTTCACCGGAGGGACAATTTCTTTTCCAACTCTCTCCATCCCGGAACATGCATGGTCATCAGCACTTTAAACATCCTGCCATGGGTCGGGTATCGCAGATGCAGCAATTCATGCACGATAACGTAGTTCTGAAAGCCCTCATCTTTATCGCATAAATCACGAGCCAGGGTAATGGTGCCCGCTGAAGAACAGGAACCCCATTTGCGCCGCATCTCCTGCACACGCACCAGCTTGGGGTTGACGCGCAACTTGACGGCCCAGACATCCACTTTATGTTTGAGATCCTGTACCGGGTACAGGGTGTATGTTTTACGCCTGGCCTGTGGCCTTGGCTGTGAGCGAACCAACATCATTCTTCGGTCTCCGCCGCCACAAGGTTCATAACGGCGTCCACAATGCGCGTCCGATCTTCAGCGGGCAATTTGATAAGCGGGACATACAGACGGCTGCGGAAAGTACGTTTCTCATCAGGGTTCACGTCCAGGTTAGGGAATGCCTTCAGCAGATCATCAACGGCTTTGGCAAGCTCAAGGCTGGCAAAACCGGCAGCGGCCAATGCCTTATCGTCCCGCAGTTCCCAGGAGAGCGCAAAAGCGCGGGGCGAAAGACCGCTGGCCTTGGCCGCTTTTTGCGCTTCTTCCTTTTCTGCCGCCAGAACGGCAAGCTGATCCATGGCGGCAAGGCCGGTAGTCTTGCGGTCTTCCAGGTCTTTCAGGATGCGCTCCGCTTTCTCCTTCAGCGATTGCAGCACAGCAGCCGCCTGCGAGTCAGCGTCAATCTCTTCTTGCAAGCCGCGCACAAGGTTGAAAACCTTGCCCTCGTTCGAGCCTTTTTCCTTACGCAAGGCTTCCAGTGTTGCCACATCAAAGGTCACGCTCTTGGTCAGACGGCCAAGACCCTGTTGTTCCGCGTTTTCCTGGATCAGGCGTTTGGTCTTGTGCGCAAGGTCAGCGGAAAAAAGAGCGTCTCCGGCGCGGTAGGCGTTGCGTACCGTGGCATATAAGACACTCAATTTTTTGTAGTCGGCAATATGATCCCGCAACTTCGGCGATGGGGAGAGAATCTCCCACAATGCTTCAATATCTTTGTAGCTTTCATAAAAGACCTTGCGAACTTCCGGCGGCAGGAGGCGCTTGTATACAATACGTTCAAGGCGTTCGTCAGGGTCGCCGCCCTGGTCGTCTTTCAGATAATCTGCTACCGCCTTGCGCATCTTGTCCTGAAAGTCGTGCAGCAGGCCGTCCAGATCTTCGATGACGCCGCTGATGTCCTGAGAATCAAAGTGCAGCGCTTTTTTCAGTTCACGCAGAACACCGACAAAGTCCACTACAAGACCAACGCGCTTTCTCTGTTCACCGTCACTATACGGTCTGTTCACGCGGGCAATGGCCTGGAGCAAAACATGGTCGCGCATGGGCTTATCAAGGTACATGCAGTAGAGTACCGGCGCATCATAGCCGGTGATGAGCTTGTCCGTGACAATAAGAATTTTCGGGTTCGCCGTGGGTTTCTTGAACAGCCGCCGCACATCCTCCTCACGTTCCTGCGAGAGTTGCAATTCGGCCACCAGGGGGCGGTCAACGGCATCGGCGGCATTCTCCGTATAGACAACCTCCGTCCATGTCGGCGGCAGTAGCGCATCCAGAGCCTTCTTGTACTTGGCGCAGGCTTCACGATTTACAGCGACAAGAAAAGCCTTGTAGCCCAATGGGTTCACGTTTTCTCTGAAGTGCTCCGCCACAAAGGCCGCGACCTTGGCGATGCGGTCATCCGCGGTAAGGAAGGTACGCAGGCCCACAGCCCGCTCCAGCACCTTGTTCAATTCGGCAATATCGGTCACGCCTTCCGCTTCCGCCAGGGAAAAGAACTCCTTATCCAACCGCTCCGTGGGGATGGTCATGCTGGAAGGGGCCATAGTGTGTTTGATGGGCAGGGTCGTTTCGTCCTCAATGGATTCGGCGATGGAGTATTTATCAAGATAGCCGTGCTCGTCCTGGTAGCCGAAAATTTTGAAGGTGCCATCGCCCTGGAAAGTCCTGGCTATGGGGGTGCCGGTAAAGCCGATGATGGTGGCACCCGGCAGAGCGGCCATAAGATAGGTGCCGAGGTCTTTGGCGACAGAACGGTGGGCCTCGTCAATGAACACATAGACGCTGTCGCGCGCGCAACTGTTTTTACGCACAGCCTCGAACTTGTGGATCATGGAGATGATCAGGCCGCGATAGTCGGCATCCAGCAGGTCTTGCAGTTGAGCTTTGGTGTTGGCGCGTTTAACCGCGATTTCCTGTTGCTGCATTTCGCCGATGAGCTTTTCCACCCAGCCGCGAAGCTGGCCTTCCAATTCCGTTCTATCCACCACCAGAATGACCGTGGCGCCGAGAAATCGCGTGGGGTCGGATAAAATCCGCTGCGCGGCGGTCAGCAGCGTGAAGGTCTTGCCGGAACCCTGCGTATGCCAGATAAGGCCGCGCGTTTTGGCCGTGTCCAGGCAGCGGGCAAGAATGGCATCCACAGCCCGGCGCTGATGCTGGCGCAGGACCGACTTTCTGGTTTCGCCGTCTTCCACGTAGAAAAGAATCCACTGTTGCAAGGTGCGCAGGAAGTCTGTGGGCTCAAAAAAGGCCTGCACAGCAAAACGGTAACTTTCCTCCTTAGTTTCCTTCCATCGGGTGATAAAGCGGCGATTGGCGTTCCAGGAGACGCCGTACCAGTATTCGATGAGGTGCGTGACGTTGAAAAGCTGGGGTGATGCCAGGAGTTCCGGCGTTTCCAGCTCATAACGGCGAAGCTGCCCCACAGCCCGCTCAATGGCGTCGCCGGATTTGGGATTTTTATGTTCCACAATGCACACCGGGATACCGTTGAGCACGAACATGACATCGGCCCGGTTGCCCTTTTTGCGGGCCAGCGGCTTGATTTTCCACTCCCAGGTGACGTGAAGGGCGTTATTGGCGGGCTGGTCAAAGTCCACCAGCATCACGCGGCGCTGCCGCTTTTCCCGCTCATCATGCCAGGAGCGTTCACCGCGCAACCAGGAAAGCAGTTCGCGGTTGCCCTCAATAGTGGGCGGCAAGGCTTCCATGCTTTCCATGATGGAACGCGCATCGTCCTTGTTAAGCCAGGGGTTGAAGGCCAACAGCTTCTCTTTAAGCACATCACGGAAGAAGGAAGCTTCCACGCCGCCGCGCATCGCCTGCGCAGCTTCCGGCCTAAGCGGAGTCCAGCCGATACCGGAGGCATGTTTGACCATGGGAAATTGAGCGCTGATAGCTTCACCGATGTTGAGCATGATCACTCCCTTTCATTCCCAACACAAAGCAATAGGGCTCAAAGCTCTTTTCCACCAAAGCGCATATCTGACTCACAAATGGCGTGTAATCCCCCTGCACGGCAATGGCGTCCAAGTTGGTATAATAGGCGCTGCGCTCTTCAACCGGCACAATGATGACGGGATATCCGGCCTGCAACAATTCCAGATTCAGCAGCAGGCGGGCGGTTCTGCCGTTGCCGTCCGCAAAGGGGTGGATGTTCACAAAGTCCGCGTGCACGCGGGCGGCGCGTTCCACCGGGTGCAGGTGGGAGGACGCGTGCTGATGCCAGTGCAGGAACTCGCTCATATGTTCCTGCACATGCAAAAAATCGGGAGGCGTGAAACCAGCGCCGCTGATGAGCACGTTCTGTTGCCGGTATTGACCGGCATTTGTGGTATCCACACCTTTGAGCACCAGTTGATGCACATCTTTGATCAGCCGTTCCGTCAGCGCCGTCCGGGCCTTGGCAGCATCCAACAGAAACTCGATGGCCTCACGGTGATTAATGACCTCCAGGTGCTCACGCACGCTTTTGCCCCCGATGGTCAGACCGTCTTCCAGCACAACCTTGGTTTCCATAAGGGTGAGCGTGTTCCCTTCTATGGCATTTGAATGGTAGGTGTACCGCACGACCATATCGTCATGCAGCCTCTTCACCGCCTCCGGCGGTAGGGGGCGCAATGCATCCAAATCCTCTTGCAGCAGACTTAGCCTTGCATATAGGGCGGCAAGCTCGCCCAGAGGCATTTCCTGTCCCGGTGCGCATCGCCAACTACTGAACATGGCCAGGCTCCTTGTTGTCTTGCGGGGATAAAGCGGCAAGATTAAGCTCGTCAACGCGGATTTCCCCGGTCATGAGTTTATGCAAAAGCGATTTGAAAAGCTCTTCCAGCACGGCCTTTTTGCGGCGGTGCAGGTCGATTTTTTGGTCGATGGCGTCGAGAATATCGACGATTTCTTGTTGTTCGGCAGGGTCAGGAAAAGTAATGGGAAATGCCTTTAATTTTGTTGTATTGATACATGCTAGATTTGTAGTCTTATGAGCAACCTTTAAAAAATAAGCCTTACCATACGGACTTTGAGCCAAGTAGGCAAAAAATTCAGGCAATAACTTGTCTCGGTCAACGCGAACGGCAAAAACGTGATTTTGGTGAATGCAACCAGCTATCTCTCCGCGCCAAATAAAGCCGCGCCCAAGCTTGTCAAAATCCCCGCCCTCGGTGAGGAGTACATCCCCTTCTTGGAGAAGATACCGGTCAAGCTCAATAGAGCGGATTCGGATGGTTTTGATTTCAGAAAGGTCAAGTCTTCCATCCTGCACATTAGCGACACGAAGATAAGGAATCTCAATGAGTTCTTCACTTATGATCTTGCGCCCTTTTGCGACACCCGTCTGTACAAAAGCAACTTCATCAAGAGGCACAACTTCCCAACTCTCCGGCACCAGCCCTATTTCTGTTTCCTTTTGTGGTTCGCCGCGCAGGCCGCAGGTGAAGAGCTTGTGCATGGTGGCGTGTTTGAGCGCAAACAACAATTTATATTTTTTATTGGCAATACAGATGCTGTCTCGGATTGTATCCAATGTAGCAGCAATCGCATCTTGCTCTTCCTTTGGAGGGCACTTTACTGGGATACGGTCTATTTTTTCTTTATTAAGTGTATTTCCTTTAATTTGCCTGTCATACAGTTCTGAGTAGTCAAAAAAAGAAAGAAAGTAAGCAAGATATTTTACATTGACACCCTTATTAGGTTGAATGGAAATGATGGCCTCGTTATGGCAGGCATCTTGTCCTAGAAAAGCCACACGTCCAATGCTGAGTTTAAAGCTCATCAGAAGAGTTCCTTCAGGGATGGCTCTCCCTCGGAAAATACGATGAAAGGCTTTCTCTGAAATACACTCTTTCGTATGATTAACTTGCTCATAGGGCTGCATGTCAGCAATGCTCACCCATGGTACTGACGTAGCGGAATTATCCCAAAAGCTGACGTCCGCGCGCGGAGGAGTCTTGCCAACGGTATATGTCACAAGACTTGAGAAGGGGACAATATACCAACTATCAGGCAATTGACTCATTGCCCACTCCCTTAAGAAGCTGGGTGACCTTTTTGGACAAGGCAACCTCTTCTATTTCAACGATCTCTAGTTCCTTTAATAACTCTGGAATTGAGGCTAATTCTCGTGATTCAGCTTTCCCCACCCACCGGCTTGGACTCAAGTTATAATCCGCCTCGGCGGCCTGCTCATTGGTAATAACCGCAATCTCCCCCTCCACCGGCTCACCCTTGGTGAAAAGCGCGGCCATGGCTTTCAACTCGTCTTCCGGCAAATAGTTTTTGGGCTTGCCCTTCCTGGCCCGCTTGCCGGCATTAAAGAGAGTGATTTTTCCTTTGCGGCTTTCCGGCTTGCGTTTGCTTAACACCACGATGACGCCCGCCGCGCTGGTGTTGTAAAAGAGATTTTCCGGCAGCAGGATGACGCCATCGATGTAGTCATGTTCCACAAACCATTTGCGGATGTTGCGCTCCTTGTCTTCGTTTTTGGAGCCGGAGCCGCGCGTGACCGCGCCGGTATCCAACACCACGGCGGCCCTGCCGGTGTCGCTCATGCAGGCCAGGGTGTGTTGCAGCCAGGCCCAGTCCGCTTTGCCGCTGGTAACGCCCCCGGCAGTGTGAAAGCGGTCGAAGGGATCGTTTTTATAGATCTCGTCGGCAATGGGCTGGTTCCACATGGGATTTGCCACCACAATGTCGTTCTGCCGGATGCTGCCGTCGTCTTTGCGGAATTTTGGATTGATCATGGTATCGCCGCGCATGAAATCCACCGCCATATCGTGGATAATGGCGTTCATCTGCGCCACGGCATAGCTTTCGGCCTGGAGTTCCTGGCCGGTCAGGCGCAACGGCACCTTGGCCGTGGGGTCAAGTTCACGGGCCACCAGTTGCAGCTTGATGAGCAGCCCGCCGGAACCGCAGGCATAGTCGTGGCAGCTTTCACCAGGTTTCGGGCGCATGATGTACGCGATGAGAAAGCCCACTTCCGTCGGCGTAAAGAATTCCCCGGCGCTCTGGCCGGAACCTTCGGCGAACTTCCGCAGCAGATACTCATAGGCGCGGCCCAGAAAATCCGGCTGCACATCGGCCAAGCCCAAGCGGTAGCGGATGTCGGAATAGGTCTCCACCACCTCTTTGAGCTTGGAAGGGTTGATGTCGCGCTCGCCGTTGCGCTCGGCGGCAAAGTCCACCACATCAATGACGCCGGAAAGCGTGGGGTTATGCTTCACCACGGCGCGGACGGCCCTGGTCAGGTGTTCGCCGATATCCTTGGGGGCCGTGCTTTTCTTTTTGGCGTCCAGGGGCCACTCATAGGAAGCGCGCCCGCTGATGATGCCCCAACGCGCTTCCGGCGGCAGATAGAAGCGCAAAAGGCCGTGGTCGCTCTCCGCAATTTCCAGGGCCACGGCCTTGTCGCCATATTCTTCGGCCAAACGGTTGATCTCATCGTCAAACACGTCTGACAGGCGTTTGAGAAAGAGCAGCGGGAGCAGATAGTCTTTGAACTTGGGGGCGTCTTTCTCGCCCCGTATCAAGCAGGCCGCATCCCAGAGCATCTGCTCCATGGACTTGGTATCCGGCGCGGAGGAGGATTTTTTTCTGCCCCTTCGCGCTGTGGTGATGCTTGTCTCTTGAGAAAGTGTATCCGCCGGGCTATTATCAACGGACATCCCCGATTCGCGCACGAGTGCCATAATGGCTTCCTGTTGCGCGCGTTGCGGCTTGCTGCCGCCCTCCCAACGGTTGGCGGTGGCAAAGGATACCCCAAGCTTGTCAGCAAGTTGGGCTTGGGTAAGGCCAAGGTGAGAGCGCAGGTCGCGCAAGAGTGTGGGGTATGGATTTGTTTTTGTCATAAATGTTATATGGCATATATAACAAATTCCTGTCAACATGCGTCATAGCCCGCCTGCCCGGCAAGTAGTGACAGAACAGCCTCGTCATTGGCATGTGCGGCTTCGTTCGTTGCTGCCCGGGACAGGGCCTGTGGAGCTTCTCCTTATGCCCGGCTTCGTGCAGCCAACGCTCGTTGTAAGGGATAAGGCAAAGGCTGCATACTTTCCATGGCGGCCTTGCCCGCTTCTTCCCTACGGGGCAGAAGCAATACTCTGACTTCAACCCATAGTCGTGCAGCTCTTGACATTGATGTTGCATGATGCTTTATACTACAACATTCCCTTGCATGCTCCGGTGCAAACGATCTGTTACTTATTTTATAAAGTGCACGGGGCAAGGTTTTTGCACAGAAGGAGGTACATGATGCGGAAAAAGTCTATGCATTCCTTCTCTTTCCTTGTGGTGCTTGTGGCTCTGGCCTTTTGCAGCGCAGTATGGGCTGCCCTTTTTCCGGCCACGGCCCTGGCGCGACCGGAGGTCGTTCTTACCCTGCATGATGCGGAGCGGGGCACATCGCTCCATCTCTACGATGGGAAGGAGGCGGGCGGCCCGCAAGGCAGCCTTGTGTACCTGAACGATCGCTATCACTTTTTTGCCTATGTGTTCCCTGAAACGACAACGCTGGTCATGCTGCCGGAGAATGATGACGGCATCATTCTTTCCTCAAAGGACGGCAAGGCGCGGCTCAGGCTGTCCGGGGGGCTTGCGGAATTTGTTCCGGGCGGATTGCAGGGAAGTTTTGACCAGGCCCTGGGCGAGGCCGGGCAGGAGCTTGTCCATAAAATCTATGACCCGGCAAAGGGCTATTGGGAGCTGCACTGGAAAAAGGCAGGGATCATGCACGGGCGCAAATTCTTCATCAGGGGGGAGAATACGGCCGACTGCGAATTTACCTACCCCCTGAGCGCAGAGAAAGAATACGGCGAGACCTTGCTGTTGACCTTATCGTTATTTAACAGGGGCTTTTATTAGGGGCGGAAAATTGTGGGTCCAGAGGCCTCAGGCCCCTGGCGGAGGGGTCCGGGGAGGCAGCGCCTCCCCGGAAGGCAGGCCTCCCGAAGGGCCCTCTCCGGAAGGGCTATAACTGACGCTTCTGTTGCGGCCCGCTTTTTTTGCTTCATAGAGGGCGCTGTCCGCGTGGCGGATGCTTTCTTCAAGGCCGCTTTCCGACTCGACAGGGGCAAGGCCGAAGCTGGCCGAGATCTGTATGGGCGTGTCATCGACCATAATGGGGGATTCGCAAATACTCAGACGCACACGGGCGCTCAGTTTTTCCGCTGTTTCCTGTTCCACCCCCACAACGAGAATGATGAATTCCTCACCGCCGTAGCGCGCCAGCAAATCATAGGGGCGGAGCGTTTTTTTGATCCGCATGGCGATGCACTTGAGGGCCTCGTCTCCGGCGGCATGCCCGTAGCTGTCGTTTATGTTTTTAAAGTGGTCCACATCCAGCATGATGATGAAGCAGCGTTGCCTGTTTCTGGCCGCCTGAGAGAGGAGGGCCGGGGCTGTTGCCATAAAGTGGCGGCGGTTGGCGATGGCGGTCAGGGCGTCAATCTGGGCCATCTCTTCCAGGCGCTCTTGCATGCGTTTGAGTTCGTGGTTGTTCTGCACCACAAAGGCGGCCAGGCCGCTGACAAGCAGGCCGATAAAGAGCAGAATCCAGGTTTCCGTATACCAGTACCACAGTTTTACCGGCGAAATGCGAAAGTACCAGGTGGCGTTCAGGATTTCCATGCTCTTTTCTATAAAACGCGCGCTTTTGTCGTAAGCGTAGTCGCTGCCCGCGATGATCTGCCGCATGCCGGTATCCGGGTTTGTGCGGTAGATTTCAAAGGCATAGCCCTGTTTTTCCAGCAGGGGCAGCCCCACCCCGTCCAGCACCTGGGGGTAGCGCAAGGATACGGAAACCAGCCCCCAGAAGTGTTTATCCCCTCCGGGGCCGTCCATATATACCGGCAGCCTGCCTACTAGGGCCTGTCCGCCCTGCACCTGGGTAAAGGGACCGCCGAACACGAGTTGTCCCGTTGCCTTGGCCATGCGCGCTTCGATGTTGCCATCGCGGTTTTGGAAAAAATTGAAGCCCAGCACATGCTCGTTGCCGCGCAGGGGGTAAACGTGAGAGACGATACCGGCAGGGGCAATGAGCACATTGGAAATGGCCGGGTCGTCAACCAGGGTGGAGGCCACGCGCTCAAAATTGCCCACCTTGCCGTCGCTCTGAATGACAAGGGCGGAAAGGGCCTCGGTCTTGTAGAGCAATTTATGAATTACTTCAGTAAGTTTTATACTTTTTTCCATGACAAGCTGTTCCATCCTCAGCCTGTCCAGGTGTACTTTATTTGTGATTATGGCGCTCATGATAAGGCCGCACAGCAGCAAAGAGGCGAAAAAGGACAGCAGCGCGGGGATGGAAATTCGTTGCAGGAGTAGGGTTTTGCGTTTCCGCACGTCAGTCTCCAGAGGTGATATCCGCCATTATTAGTGCGGCCTCAAAAAAAAAGCAAGGATTGGCAAAAAATTTGTACTCCTTTGCGTCCGCCGCGCCCCCCTTGCGCTTCACCTAAAGCTCTGCCATGCTCGGGACGGAGGCTTCCATGAGCTATCAGGATATGCAGTCGTGCCTTTGCGATCTGGAAAAGACCGGGCGTCTTTTCCGCGTTGCGAATCTGGAAATAGATCCCCAGCTTGAACTGGCCGCCGTGCAGCGCCGCGCCTTTCGCGCGGGCGCTCCGGCCCTGCTTTTTCCCAGGGTCAAAGGCTGCGCCTTTCCCGTGCTGGCCAACCTTTACGGCAGCATGGACCGCACGCGCTTTATCTTCCGCAAGACCTTAGGCCGGGTGGAGCGTCTGCTCAAAGCCAAGGCCGACCCGGCCGCCGTGCTGCGGCGGCCCTGGCGTTTCGCCTCTGTGCCCCTCGGCCTGTGGAACATGCTGCCGAAAAAGGTCACAAGCGGTCCGGTACTGGAAGGCAGAACGCAGCTTTCCGCCCTGCCGCAGCTTTTTTCCTGGCCCCTGGACGGCGGCGCCTTTATCACGCTGCCCCAGGTATATACGGAACACCCTGACAAAACGGGATTTTTCTCCTCCAACCTTGGCATGTATCGGGTGCAGATCAGCGGCAACGAATATATAAAGGATAGAGAAGCCGGACTGCATTACCAGATCCACCGGGGCATAGGGCCGCACCATGCGGCGGCCCTGCGCCGGGGGGAAGATTTGCCCGTGCGCATTTTTGTGGGGGGGCCTCCGGCCATGACCCTGGCCGCTGTCATGCCCCTGCCCGAGGGCGTGCCCGAGCTGTGCTTTGCCGGGGCCCTGGCC
>DBDO01000171.1:3246-5476 GCA_002293605.1 Desulfovibrionaceae bacterium UBA930 | reverse complement strand
GTTGACCAGCCCGGCCCGCATGGCCTTGTGCACCAGGGCGTAGCGGGCTTTGGCCGCAAGCAGGTTCACCTGGGGTACGGCTCCGCCGCCGAGCTCCAGTTCAGAGGCTACTTCGCTTCCGCCAAGCTCGTTCCCGGTCCGCCCGAGCAGGTAGATCACATCCCCTGCCTGCTTGAAATCGCTGCTCACGGCCCGCTTTACGTCCGGAATATAGCCGAGAACGGAGAAAAGCAACGTGGGCGGGATGGATANNTTGCCGGAAACGCAGGGCAGACCGAAGCCTAGACAGAAGTGCTCCAGGGCCTTGCCCGCGCGCACCAGTTGGGCCAGTTTGTAGTGCCCGTCCGGGGTCTTTTCGGACTGCACCGGGTCGCACCAGCAGAAGTTGTCCACCCCGGCCAGACGCTCCGGGTCCGCGCCCACGGCCACGGCGTTGCGCACGGCCTCGTCAATGGCATTGGCCGTCATCCAGTAGGCATCGGCATCGCTGAACTTGGGGCAGATGCCGTGCGAAAGCACAATGCCCGCCTCGCAGTTCAGAAGGGGCCTGAGCACGGCGGCATCGCCCGGCCCGTCCCGCTTCACGCCCACCAGGGGCTTGATCACGCTGCCGCCCTTGACCTCATGGTCGTACTGACGAATCAGGTATTCCTTGCTGCAAATGTTCAGGCGGCCCAGCATGGCCAAAAGCAGGGAGGACTGATCCCGCCCCCGCTCTTGCAGGGCCGCTTCAAGCAGCGCGGGCTCGCCTGCCGTGAATCCGGCAGGCCGCTCCCAGCGGGCTGTAAGGCGCATCTGGGGCACACCGTCATGCATAAAGTCCATGGGCAGGCAGGCAACGTTCTTTTCGCCGTAGGTGACATGGAAAAAACCCGAGTCCGTAAATTCGCCAAGCGGCGTGGCTTCCACATCCATTTCCCCGGCCAGGGCCAGAAAGGCCGCGAGCCTGTCCTTGGGCACGGCCAGGGTCATGCGCTCCTGGGCTTCGGAAAGCAGAATCTCCCAAGGTTTCAGGCCATCGTACTTGAGCGGGGCCTTTTGCAAATCGATGCGGCAACCTCCCGTATCTTCGGCCATTTCGCCAACGGAAGAAGAAAGCCCGCCCGCGCCGTTATCCGTGATCGCGCTGTACAGACCGAGGTTGCGCGCCCGGATGATGCAGTCATAGAGCTTGCGCTGGGTGATGGGGTCGCCGATCTGCACGGCCGTGGCCGGGGAGCCTTCGTGCAACTCCTCGGAAGAAAAGGTCGCGCCGTGAATGCCATCCTTGCCGATACGGCCTCCGGCCATGACCACAATATCGCCGGGAGCGGCTTTTTTATGGTGGCCGGGCTTGCCGTGAATCGTGATCGGCAGCATGCCCACGGTGCCGCAATAGACCAGGGGCTTGCCCAGGTAACGCTCGTCAAAAACGATGGAGCCGTTCACCGTGGGCACGCCGGACTTGTTGCCGCCGTCTTCCACCCCGAGACGCACCCCTTCCATGACCCGGCGCGGATGCAAAAGGCGCGGGGGCAAGGGGCCATCGAAAAAGGGCGAGGCAAAGCAGAACACATCGGTATTGCAGACCAGCTCCGCGCCAAGGCCGGTGCCCATGGGGTCACGGTTCACGCCCACAATGCCGGTGAGCGCGCCGCCGTAAGGGTCCAGCGCTGAAGGGCTGTTATGCGTCTCCACCTTGATGCATACGTCATGGCTTTCGTTAAAAGCCACCACACCCGCGTTGTCCTTGAACACGGAGCGGCAAAAATCCTTTTCGCCCATGCGCTTGCGCAGCTTTGCCGTGGTATTCTGGATGCAGCTTTTATACAGGCTGTCTATCCGCTCCCGGCATCCGCTTTCGCTGTCCTCATAGTCAATGAGCGAAGCGAAAATCTTGTGCTTGCAGTGCTCCGACCAGGTCTGGGCCAGCACTTCCATTTCCGCGTCCGTGGGGTCGACGGGCAGGTTCAAAGCCTTGCGCGATGCAACTACCGCAGGCTCGGCATAGTGGGCCTTGACGGCCAGCATCTCTTCCAGCGAAAGAGCCCAGGTATTGTCGCGGCTGAGGCTTATGAGCGCTTCATCGCTCATGGAAGAAAGCGGAATGACGGCAACCTCATCGCTGGCCGTGCCCGTGACCCGAGCCGCCACAGCAGGAAAACCGGGCGCATCGCGCCACTCTGCGCCGCTTTTGATCGCATAGCGCTGAATCAATTCGTTAGCCAGCAGGTCTTTGGCAATGCGCTCC
>DBDO01000171.1:0-3202 GCA_002293605.1 Desulfovibrionaceae bacterium UBA930 | reverse complement strand
GGTATCGCGGGCCGTGCGGCCTTCGTTGTCGGTTACGCCGGGGCGAAAGCCCACCTCGATAATCCAGTCCGCATCAGAAGCAAAGGCTGTGAGCGAGGCATCGTGCAAAACCGGATCATGCAGGGCCGCCGCCTCAAGCGCCTTTTGCAGGGCGGACTCATCCAGCCCCTCCACGGTAAAGACCTTGCTCACACGGGCCGAATCTATAGCAATGCCCAAAGCGGCGCGCACGCTCTGCGCGAAATTGCGGCCCACGCAATCATCAAGCGCGGGCTTGGGCCTGACTTCCAGGGACTGAAGCATGCTGTCTCCTCAAAAAAACACAGGGGGGTTCCCTGATTGATATGACAAAAAGCAGGGTTCTGGGGCGTCTCCAAATAAAGCCTTGTGTGCCGAAGCTATCGGACAAAAGACGCATTTGGGGACAGTCCCTAGCATACGGGGGAAGCCTCCTTTTGCCAAGAGAAGGCGCGCTGTAAGTCAATATTTTATATTTGTCGATAAATATCACGCCTTTATTAAGCCATTCTATAGAATTGCGCCCCGGACCTACCTGTGCTAAGAAAATGCCTCCCTCACGCCCCGCAGATACGCGGGAATGTTTTACCTGCCGCGTCAGACGGCGGATTAACAAGGATGCCTATGAGCCAGCTACAGGATATATATAAAACCCTCGTTAAGGACGCCTTTCCGGACACTCTCAGCATTGCCTTTGGCGAAACCCGGCTGGAATACCGCCGCCGCTCCTGGGATATTGGGGGCGAACAAAAAGGCCTGCGCTACGGGGAAAACCCGGACCAGCCCGCAGCCTTGTACGAACTGACCGAGGGCGTTCCGGTCGTGGGCGGCATCAGGTACAAAGGGCCGGGCCAGGGCCTGGTTTCTTCCCTGACCGAAGCAGACATGATCCAGGCAGGCAAGCATCCGGGCAAGACCAACCTCACGGATGTGGACAACGGCATCAACATTCTGCAATACCTGCACACCCGCCCGGCGGCCCTGATTCTCAAGCACAACAACCCCAGCGGCGCGGCCTGGTCTGAAGCGGGCCTTGCCGATGCCCTGGGCAAGGCCTACTGGTCCGACCGCATCGCCGCTTTCGGCGGGGCCGTGGTGGTCAATCGCCCTCTGGACAAGGCTGCCGCCGAACTGATCGATTCCGTCTACTTTGAGGTTGTCGCGGCCCCGGATTTTGAAGAGGGTGTGGTTGACATCCTGAAACGGCGCAAAAACCTGCGTATTCTGCGTATTTCCGGTCTCGGGGAACTTGAAAAGGCGGCGGGCGTTCCCTTTCTCGACATTAAATCTCTCAGTGACGGCGGGCTGGTCTTTCAGCAGTCCTTTGTCAACCGCATTCGCAACGCGAACGATTTTCTCCCGGCTGCGGCGGAAAAGGACGGTCTGGCCGTGTGCGCCAGAAAACCCGATTCGCGAGAGGCCGATGATCTGCTCTTTGCCTGGGCTGTGGAAGCGGGCGTTACGTCCAACTCGGTCATTTTCGCCAAAGACGGTGCGACCATCTCCATCGGAACAGGCGAGCAGGACCGGGTCGGCGTTGTGGCCATTGCCGTACACAAGGCCTATACCAAGTATACCGATGGCCTGGTCTTTAAAAAATACGGCATCTCGCTATATGAAGCCATGCGCAGGGCGGAACAGGACAAGGAACTGCGCCAGTTTTTACAGGAAGCCAAAGAGCGCGCGGATAAGGAGAAAGGCGGCCTGATCGGCTCGGTGCTGGTTTCCGATGGCTTTTTCCCCTTCCGGGACGGCGTGGACGCGGCCCTTGAACAGGGGGTGACGGCCATTGCCCAGCCCGGCGGCTCCATGCGGGATTTTGAAGCGATCATGGCCGTGAACGAGGCCTCCCCCCAGGCCGCTATGGTCTTTACCGGCCAACGCTCCTTCAAACATTGATGCCTGCGGCATGAGTGCGCATAAAGTCCAGTTTCCCGGTCCGGGCTGCCTTGTCGAGTTCATGCAGGGCAACAGCCCCATGCAGGCTGTTGTGCTTGAGGAACAGAGCGGCCGGCTCAGGGTGTATGCCGCGAATCGGCGGGAAAGTTTGCTCTCCGCCTCCCGGCTGCTGCCCTGGTCCGGCCCGGCGCTGGGCAGCGCTCTTTCCCGGCAGCGCATGGACGAAGCCCTTGAAGAGCACCGCTCCTTGCGCGCGGCCATTGCTGCGGAAATTTCCCCCCTTGAACTCTGGGAATTGACCCAAGGCGAAGTGGGCAAGGCCACGGCAGAATGGCTGGCCGGGCTTTTATGGGAGCACCCCGGCATAGACCAGGAAGCGGGCCTCGGCCATGCCCTGCTTTCGGCAAAGACCCACTTTCGTTTTTCCCCCCCCGAGTTTGAAATTTTTCCTCAGGAAACTGTGGAAACACGCCTGAGAGAGGCGGAACTCACAAGAGAGCGGGAGAACTTCGCCGTAACCGGAGCCCTGTTTTTTCAAAAGCTCTGGGAGGTGCACAGCCGCAAGCGCGACCAGCTCTCCGCCCAGGAGATGCCCGAAGAACCACTGGCCGCAAGGCTCAAGGCCATTCTTTTCTCCCGCATCGCCGACCCTGAAGGCGTGGAGGATGCACAGGTCTGGAAGCTTCTGACCAAAGGGCTGCCCGATCTGCCCCATGTGGCCCTGCATCTTGCCGTTGCCTGGCGTTTGGCACCGGAGCACTATAACTTCTGGCTTGACCGGGCGGGTTTTGAGCGCGGCGAGGCCTGGGCCGATGCCTGCGCCGCCGACTGCGCCGCCCTGACGGAACAAAGCGCCGAGGCCCTTGCGGCCCTGCCCCGCGACCTTTCGCCCTATGTGAGCATAGACCCGGCTTCCGCCACTGACCGGGACGATGCCTTTTTCATCGAAAAACTAGAAGACGGCTCCTACACGGCGCATATCGCCCTGGCCTGCCCCGCGCTCGCCTGGCCCTTTGGGAGCGATCTGGACAAAGCCGTGCACAACCGGGGGGCGAGTCTCTATCTGCCGGAAGGGGATGAGCACATGCTGCCGGCAAAAATCGGCCGCTCCCTCTTCAGTCTGGACAGCGGAAACAACCGCCCTCTCTTCACCCTGCGCATGCGCCTTTCACCCGAGGCGGAAGTACTTGAGATCGAGCCGGGCCTGGCCTGCGGCGCGGTGAGCGCCAATCTGGATTTGGAAAGCGCCGAGGCCGCCCTGCTGGCCGGGGAAGCGGGAGGCCGC
>DBDO01000168.1:14312-14681 GCA_002293605.1 Desulfovibrionaceae bacterium UBA930 | reverse complement strand
ATTAAATCAGCGTTTCCTTAGATATTGGACAGCTATGCCCCGGCACGAGCGAGCTACGCGCTGCAAGTATGGAAATGCAAAGACCCGCTCATATAGCGGGCAAGAAGAAAAACAAAGATTTGCGGAGAGCATGGACAGCTAGTGCTACGCCTGGCAAAGCCCGCTGCTCTTTCTCCACACCGCCATATATTCCTGGTTGCCCTTGGGGCCTCTAATCGCGGCCGGCTCTACCCCTATCAGGGCAAGCCCCAGGTTCTGGCGGGCGAAATCCAGCACCTTGCTCACGGCTTCCCTGCGCAAGGCTTCATTACGCACCACACCCCTGTCCGTGCCGCCCGGCCCCACCTCAAACTGGGGCTTGATCAGGGC
>DBDO01000168.1:679-14305 GCA_002293605.1 Desulfovibrionaceae bacterium UBA930 | reverse complement strand
GTCAGGGAAATAAAAGAAAGATCGGCCACAATCATATCCACAGGCTCGGAAATAAGAGAGGCCTCGGCATGGCGCAGGTTCACGCCCTCCAGGCTGATCACCCGACTGTCGGCGCGCAGGCGCTCGTGCAGCTGATTCTTGCCCACATCCACGGCATAAACGCGCGTGGCCCCGTGCTGTAGCAGACAGTCGGTAAAGCCCCCGGTGGAGGCCCCGGCGTCCAGGGCCACAAAACCCCGCACATCGAGCGAAAAGCCCTCCAGCGCGGTCAACAGTTTATAAGCCCCTCGGCTGACAAAACGCTCCTGTCCGGTCAGTTCAAAGCGGCTCTCCAGGGGCAGAGGCTGGCCCGGCTTCAGGACGGGCAGGCGCTCCGCGCCTTGCATAAACACCACCTGTCCGGCCATGATCAGGCGCTTGGCCTGCTCACGGCTCTCTGCAAGCCCTTGTTGATGCACAAGATGATCGGCGCGTTCCTTTTTCTTCATAGCGCTCATGCTCTTACCCTTAAAGCCTGGGATGGTAAAGGAGGATCGCGCTGGCAAGCGGCGGAAAGGCAAGTTTTTCCTTGTCAAAGCCGAATTTTCAGAGTAAACACAACGGTTCGTCAAATGCAGCATCCCCGGGTAAGCACGGCGGACAAAAAGTCCCGCGACTGTGCAGTCCCCGGTTACAACCGCCAAGAGGTACACGGTTATGAAAAAGGATATCCATCCCAAAGCGTACACGGCCAAAATCACCTGCGCCTGCGGCTATGAGAGCGAGGCGCTTTCCACCAAGGGCGAGAGCATTCACATGGAAATCTGCTCGCACTGCCACCCCTTTTACACGGGCAAGCAGCGCTTTGTGGACACAGCCGGTCGTATTGACCGCTTCCGCAAAAAGTACGCCAATCTGCAAAAATAGAGCACGCTCCTTGTTATCCGCCGCCCGCTCCGTCCCTGGCCGCATCTTGAGCCGGGTCCTTCTGCTGTCTGCCTGCGCCCTTGCGCCGCCGAAAGAGGCGGACAGCGGGCATGCGGAATCCTGCGGCAAAGGCCCTTGCGAGCAGGAAAGTCTGGCCGTGGGCGGACAGGCGGTGATGGAAGGCATCATGATGCGCAACGGCGAGGTGCTCGCCCTGGCCGTGCGCAAGCCTGACGGACAGATCGTGGCCCTGACCAGGGCCTGGTCCAAAATCTTCACAAGCCCGCTGGCGAAAAAACGCTGGCTGCGCGGCTTTCCCGTACTGATCGAAACCATGATCAACGGGATCAAGGCGCTCAACCTCTCTGCTGAACTGGCTGCCGAGGCAGAAGGCGAACCCATCAAGCCCTGGCAGCTTGCCCTGACCCTGGCCGTGGCCATTGGTCTTGCCCTGCTGCTCTTTGTGGTTACTCCGCACCTTCTGACAGTGGGCTTAAACGCCCTGTCCATTTCCGGCGGGGTGGAGGGACTCTCCTTCCATCTGTGGGACGGCTTTTTGAAGTTTGCCATGTTTATCGGCTATATCGCGGCCATTTCCTTTGTGCCGGACATTCGCCGGGTGTTTCAATACCATGGCGCGGAACATAAAAGTATTGCCGCCTACGAGCAAGGCGAAAATCCGGTCGCTGCCGCTTCCGCAGCCAAATACAGCCGCCTGCACCCGCGCTGCGGCACGGCCTTTCTGCTCTTTGTGCTCTCTATTTCCATTCTCCTGCACGCCCTGACCGTGCCCGCGCTCATGCTGTTCTGGACCCCGGAAAAAGCCGTGATTAAACACGGCCTGATTATCCTTTTCAAGCTCGCGCTCATGATCCCGATCAGCGCCCTGGCTTACGAGGCTATCCGCTCCGCCGCCAAGATACAGAGCCCGCTCCTGGGCACCATTTTACGCGGACCGGGCCTCTTTTTGCAGCTGCTGACCACCCGCGAGCCGGACGAAGAGCAGCTTGAAGTCGGCCTTGTCGCCCTGCGCGAAGCCCTCGGCGAAGGGGCTGAGGTCACTGTGCTCACCCCGCCCTATGCGCGCCCTACCCCTTTCACCGGGGCAGCAATTAAACAGGAACAGGCCTGATGTTCGCCAAACTGGAAAATCTCGAACGCCGTTTTGAAGACCTTGAACAGCAGCTCTCCTCGCCCGAGATCCTGGGCGATCAGGATCGCTACCGCAAACTGACCAAGGCCCATGCCGACCTCAAGGAAGTGGTGGATCTTTTTCGTGTTTACAAAGACGTGCGCTCCCAGCTCGCCGAAAGCCGCGCCCTTTTGCAGGATGCTGACGCCGAAATGCGCGGCATGGCCCAAGAGGAAATCAAAAGCCTGGAGCCGGAAAGCGAAAGGCTGGAGCGCGAACTGACCATTCTGCTGCTGCCCAAAGATCCCCTGGATGAAAAAAACATCCTTCTGGAAATTCGCGCCGGAACGGGCGGTGAAGAAGCGGCCCTGTTCGCCGCCGATCTCTTCCGCATGTACGCCCGCTATGCCGAAACGCGCGGCTGGAGAGTGGAGATCATGGGCGTGAGTGAGGCGGCAGCCGGGGGCTACAAGGAAATCAGCGCCCTGATCGCCGGGAACAAGGCTTACAGCCACCTCAAATATGAGGCCGGAACCCACCGCGTGCAACGTGTGCCCGCCACGGAATCCCAAGGCCGCATCCATACTTCGGCAGCGACCGTGGCCATCATGCCCGAAGCCGAAGAGGCGGATGTGGACATCCGCCCCGAAGACCTGCGCTTTGACGTATACCGCTCTTCCGGTCCTGGCGGCCAGTCGGTAAACACCACTGACTCGGCTGTGCGGGTCACGCATATTCCCACGGGCATTGTGGTGGCCATGCAGGATGAAAAATCCCAGCACAAGAACAAGGCCAAGGCCCTGAAAGTGCTCTACTCGCGCCTGCTTCAGGCCGAACAGGAGCGCGTGCACGCCGAACAGGCCGAAAACCGCCGCTCCCAAGTCGGCTCGGGCGACCGCTCCGAGCGCATCCGCACCTATAACTTTCCTCAGGGCCGGGTTACCGACCACAGGGTCAACCTTACCCTGTACAAGCTCGATCAGGTCATGGAAGGCGATATTCAGGAGCTTATCGATGCTCTCACCACCGCCGCGCAGACCGAAGCCCTTAAAGCCCAGGCGGACGTGTAAGTTCGCCATGAAGTCCGCCACGCTGCGCTCGGCCCTGGCCTCCTGCGCCGCCATGCTGGAGCGTAGCGCTGTGGATTCCCCCCGCCTCTGTGCCGAATTGCTGCTGGCCAAGGCCCTGGATAGCGAACGGAACCAGCTGCTCAAAACGCTGATCCTCCAGCCCGAAACCCCCTTGCCCGAGGCCGTGCTGCAACGCTTTTCGGTTCTGAGCGCGCGCCGCGCCTCCGGGGAGCCCGCCGCCTATATTCTCGGCTGCAAGGAATTTTACGGGCGCAGCTTTGCTGTAAGCCCCGATGTACTGATACCCCGCCCGGAAACCGAGCTTTTGATCGATCTGGCCCTGACTCATATGCGGGAGAACGCGGGAGAGGCGCATTCGAGAGACTCCATCTCTCAGACTCCCTGGCAGGGGGCGTGGCCCCCTGCACCCGCAATTTCCGAAAAGCGGCAGGGCCGCTTTTCGACGATGGGGGGCACGGGGCCTCAGGCCCCGTGCGGGGTTTGGGGCGGAGCCCCAAAGTATTTTACTGCTGCGGGCCAAAAAAAACCAAGTTTTGCGGATTTCGGCACTGGTTCGGGCTGCATTGCTGTGACCCTGTCCCTGGAGCTTCCCGGCTGGAGCGGCATCGCCCTGGACAATAGCCGGGCCGCGCTCGCCATTGCTGCGGCCAATGCTTCCCGGCTTGGGGCATCCCATCTTGCCCTGCTCCTGGCGGATTTCAAAACCCCTCCCCTGCTGCCCGCCTCTCTGGACCTGCTCGTGAGCAACCCCCCCTATGTCAGTGAGGCCGAATACCAGGGCCTCAGCCCTGAAGTACGCGATTTTGAGCCCAAGTGCGCTCTGACGCCCTGCGGCGGGCCGGGTAAGGCCCAGGGTGCCAGCGGCCTTGAGGATGCCGAAGCCCTGATCAGCCTGGCCGCAAATCTGCTTAAACCCGGCGGGCTGCTGCTCATGGAAATAGGCTGCACCCAGGCCCCGGCCCTGATACAAGGCCTGCGCGGCCCGGCCTGGACAGGGGCGCGAGTCCATAAGGATCTGGCAGGCCTGGACCGCGTGCTCTCCGCGCGGCGAAGCGCGGCGTAAAACACACAGTATGCGTAAAACACACAGTCGCAAGCAGCGCGGGTCTAATAGTTTTATTATAATTTCAATATGATACAACAAACACATTCCAGGCACGCTTTTTGCATTTGGCGAGTCAACCTGGAGACTATATGCGACAGACCACGATTATGCGCACCATAGAGTGCACGGGCATCGGCCTGCACAGCGGCAAAAAAGTGAAGCTTTCTCTGCGGCCCGCCGCTGAAAACAGCGGCATTGTCTTTCATGTGTCCGGCCCTGACGGAAAGCGTGAAATCACCCCGGTACCCGAAGCCGTCATCGCGACCGGCCTTGCCACTACCCTGGGCAAGGACGGCGCGGCTGTGTCCACTGTCGAGCACCTGCTGGCCGCCTTGCGCGGGCTGGGTATCGACAATGTGCATGTGGACGCCCACGGCGGGGAAATTCCCATTATGGACGGCAGCGCCGCCCCCTTTGTGATGCTGCTCTCAGAAGCGGGCATCCGCCCGCAGAGCGCGCCGCGCAAGGTGCTGCGCATCGCGCGGGAAATCAACTTTGCCCAGGGCGACAAGCGTATCAAGGCTGAACCCTATCCGGGCTTTTACGTTGATTACAGCATCGACTTTCCCCACCCTTCCATCGGCAAGCAACGTCTGGCGCTGGATCTGACCCCCCGCTCCTTTTCCCGTGTGGCCAAGGCGCGTACCTTTGGCTTTCTACGCGATGTGGAGATGCTCAAAGAACGGGGACTGGCCCTGGGCGGTAGCCTGGAGAACGCGGTAGTGCTGGATGAGCGCGGCGTTTTGAACAAGGAAGGCCTGCGCCACAGCGATGAATTCGTGCGCCACAAGCTGCTCGACTTTATCGGCGATATGGCCATGCTGCCCCTGCCCCTGCAAGGCCGCTTCACCGTATCCTGCTCCGGCCACGCCCTGAATAACGAATTCTTGCGCCACATCACGGCAGCCGTCTCCCCCTATCTGGAAGAAGTGCAGTTGGAAGAAGGCCGCGCCTTTGCGCCCCGCGCTCCCCGGCCCCAGCCGGTGGGTGTGGATATTCTGCCCGCACATGCCTGTGCCAGTTAACGAAAAAACTCGATCTTTCCCCCAATAGTTTTAAAAAGCGGCCCTTTTTGCTTCTTTCGCAAAAAGGGCCGCTTTTTATTTATAGGATCAAGGGGCCTCGGGCCCCTTGCGGGTGCGGGCGGAGCCCGCATATAGTCAAAAAAGCCTTCAACAGTCTCTTTTACCCCCAGTTGGAGCTGACAAAACACTCCCCCTGCCGGTTTACAATCAGGCAGGAGGCGGAGCGCTCCTGCGCATAACGCAAGGCTTGGGCGGGCGGCAGAAAGGCCAGGGTCGTAGCCAGGGCATCGGCCTGCATGGCAGTTGCGGCGCGCACGGTCACGCTGGCTATGTCCGCGCTTTTTCCAGTCACATGGCTGATCAGGTGGTGGCGACCGCGCGAACGGTCATAGTACTTTTCATAGGAGCCCGAGGTGGCGATTGCGCCGGACACGGGTACGGCGGTGAGCAGACCCTCTGCTTTACCGGGGTGCTGTACGCCCACGCGCCAGGGCTCACCCGAGGCGGCGCGTCCGCTGACGCGGATATCGCCACCCGCGTTGACCATATGATCCCGCACTCCCTTGCGGGAGAGCGTCTCAGAAGCCATATCCGCTATATAGCCCTTGGCTATCCCGTCCAGAGTAAGGCGCATGCCTTCACGCTCAAGGCGGATTCTGCCGTCTTTGCACTGAATGGCGGCAGGATCGGCCAGGGCCAAGGCATGTCTGAAGTCGCTGTTTCCATAGCCGGGCAGACCGGAGCGTGAGGCCTTGGCCCTTTCAAAAAGTTCCACTAGCGGCGTAATGGCCGGGTTAAAGGCAAATTCCGTGGAGCGGCCAAGCGCCAGGGCCTCACCAAGCACATGGGCCAGTTCTTTCGGGGGCGAGGCCAATGAGCCTGCGGCATTCAACTGCCCCAGAGCGCTGCCTGCGTCATGACGGTCAAATACGGCTATCAGGCGTTCTATTTCGGCAAAAGCCAGGGCAAAGGCCTCCTGAGCTCTGGCCGGGTCCGGGCTGACGGCGGTAAGCGTGACAAGGGTTCCCATCAGCAGCCGGGTCTGCTGCTCTGTTTTCGCCTGCCCGGAGGCGGCAAGACTTCCGGACGGCAGCAGTCCCTGCGCAATCCCGGCCACAGCCAGGGCGGCCCCGATCGAGCAGGTCTTTTGCAAAAATCCGCGCCGGGTCAGCATGGCATGAAAGGGGCTCATCGTTCGGACTCCTTGTCGCTCTTTGTATCGGCCTCAGCCTGCATAGGCCGAGACGCGGCTGCTTCGGGTTCAACCATGCCGCGCTCCATGGACGCATCCGTATCCAAGGAATCAAGGTCCGGCATTTCGGCCTTTGGCACCGGACTGTGATGGCGCATAATGCCGCGCGGACACGAAGAAACACAGCGCTCTTCACAGGCGCTGCCATAGGCAAGGCAGGCCTCGTGGTTGATTTCAATGCGCCCCTGCTCATAACGGATGGCTTCAGCCGGGCAGGACTTGAGGCATTTAAGGCAGTTGATGCAGCCCACGGCGCAGACTTCGCTCACGGACTTCATCTTTTCCCGGGTCGAGCAATGCACCATCACCCGAGCCCTGCGGGGAAGAAGCTGAGTAATGCTTCTGGGGCAGACCTTAATGCACTGCCCGCAGCTCATGCACTTGGAAGGGAGAATCTCCACCATGCCGTTCGCTATGTACATGGCGTCAAAGGGGCAGGCGCGTATGCAGTCCCCAAGCCCCAGGCAGGCCCAGGCGCACATATAGGGACCGCCTTCAAGCATGGCCGCGCTGGCGCAGGTCTGGGTGCCGACATATTCAAAGCGCGCCCGGACCTCGCCTTCCACACGGCTACAACGGCGAAAGGCGACCATGGGCTCTCCGGCGACAACGGCCTTGCCAGACAGCTCGCCCACTTTGGCGGCCACGGCTGGCCCGCCCACGGAACACAGGTTGGCCGGGAGATCTTCGTTGACGACAACGGCAACGGCATAGGCCTCGCAGCCTGCAAAACCACAGCCGCCGCAGTTGGCACCGGGCAGAGCGTCCAAGACCAGTTCCACCTTGGGGTTTTCTTCCACCTTAAGCAAACGGGAGGCGACGGCCAGCACAACGGCGGCGCTTGAGCCAATGCCGAGAAGCGTGAGAACAGAGCTTGCAATCATCACCGCATCCTTGGTCCTAAGAGTAGTTTCACGTTGAGATTGTCGCGTAAGGGCGAACGAAGCTCACCTGCGCCAGTCTCGCGGGCCTTGTTACGCTTCGCTTTACAAGGCCGGAGCATTGTATCTTTAACTATAAATAAAGGATAAAATGCTCTAATATACGGCTATAATATCAGAATGCTCTATGAAATCATGCCTTTAAACGCCATAAAACACAAGGACATAAGCCCGGCCATGATCAGGCCCAGAGGAATGCCCTGCAAAGCCCTGGGGGTGCGGCACAGGGCAAAGCGTTCCCGAATGGCCGCCATCAGCACCAGGGCCAGCAAAAAGCCTGCGCTGGCGGAAAAAGAGTAAAACAGGGCTTCCCCAAGGCCGTACTCCTCGCGCTGTACCAGAATGGCCAGACCAAGCACACAGCAGTTGGTGGTAATCAGGGGCAAAAAGATACCCAGCGATTTGTACAGCGGCGGGCTGACCTTTTTCAGGAACATTTCCACAAACTGCACCAAGGCCGCAATAACCAAAATAAAGACAATGGTTTGCAGATAGCCGAGATCAAAGGGATCCAGCATTTTCTTCTGCACAATCCAGGTAATGGCCGTAGACAGCACGCAGACGAAGCAGACCGCCGCCCCCATGCCGATGGCCACATGCTTTTCTTTCGAGCAGCCGATATACGGGCACTGGCCGAGAAACTGGGCCAGAACGATGTTGTTGACAAAGACCGCTCCGATGAACATCAACACATAGTGCATGACTTGCGATTCTTCCATACCAGCCTCGCGTTACTGATTCGTGCCGCAGCAGCCAAGGCCGCAGCCACCGCCCGCGTTCACGGGCACTTCCTTGCCCGCACGGCGCGCGGACACGATGGAGATGCAGTTCATAAGAGCCAGCAGGCCGCCGAGCGCGATAAAGGCACCGGGGGCTTCCACCATGATGGTGAAAGGCTTGAAGCCCTCCCACATGACGCTGCGGCCAAAAAGGGCACCTGTCCCGAGAAGCTCGCGCAGAGCTCCGAGAAAGGTCAGAGAGAGGGTAAAGCCCAGCCCCATGCCCAAACCATCGGCAATTGCCAGATGCACGGGATTCTTGGCGGCAAAGGCTTCGGCCCGCCCGAGAATGATACAGTTGACCACAATCAGCGGCACGAAAATGCCGAGCTGCTGGTACAGCGGGTAGGTGTAGGCCTGCATGAGCAGTTCAATGGCCACTACCAAGGTGGCCGCAATGGCAATAAAGCAGACGATACGCACCTTTTTGGGGATAAGCTTGCGTACCAGAGAGATCAGGGCGTTGCTCAACACCAGGACGAAAATGACCGCCAGCCCCATGCCCAGGCCGTTTTCCGCGTTTTTCGTTACTGCCAGGGTGGGACAGAGGCCGAGCACAACCCGGAAGGGCGGGATTTCCGCCCATAGCCCCTTGGAAAACTCTTTCCACATGGATGCCATGATATTCTCCTTGCTGCCTATTGCCAGGTGCGCAAAATATGTTCTTTCAAAGCCCGGTAATCCCTGGAGGCCGCCTGCACCGCGCCGACCGCGCCGACCGAGGAAACCGTGGAGCCGGAAATGGCATCTATGCTCCCGCCCTTGGACTTAAGTTCCACATTCATCCCCGCGCCTTGAAACTGCCCGGTGAATTTGGGTTCGGCCACCTTGGTGCCAAGGCCCGGCGTTTCCGACATGGTGGTGACGCCAATGCCGAGCAGGGTGTCGTTACTCAGGTTAAAGCCGACCATAACCCCGATGTCGCCGCCAAAGCCCCCACCCTTGCCTTCAAGGGCCACGCCTTGCAGTTTGCCGCCCTGGCGGTAGGGAAAAATCATGATTTTACGCCCCTCCACTTCAAAGGCCTTTCGCTCCTCCACCGGCTGGTTGTCGGCGGCGGGGTAGACCTTGGCAATGGCCGGACCCTGCACGTTTTTCAACACCTGGGCCTCAATCAGCGGCACCGTGCTTTGTTTGAGAGAGGCGAGGGAAAAGCCCGAGACGCAGCAGATGAGCGAAAGAACGATAATCATGCCCGCTGTTTCACGCATGGCTTACTGACTCCTTTTGCCGCCAAAGGGCTGGGGCCGGATAAGATCGAGCAGGGGCGCGGTCAGGGCCGCAAGCAGCACCGCAAAAGGCGCTCCGTCCGGGTAGATACCGAAGATGCGGATAAGAACGGTCATACAGCCCGCCAGCAGGCCGTAGCCGAACATTCCGGCGATTGCCACGGGTGAGGAGGCATGATCCGTGGCCAGAAAAAAGGCGGCGAAAAGCGTGCTGCCCGTCAGCAGATAGAGGTGCGGCGGCGGGCAGTTTGCCGGGTTTACGCCCATGGTCTCGCCAAAAAGCCAGAAAAGGCTGCCGAGCGCCAAAACGCCTGCAAGAAAGGCCGCCGGAATCTCCCAGCGCACGACTTTGCGCGCCAGCAAAAAGAGCCCGCCGAGAAGGAGCGCAGCTACCTGCGTGCTGCCAAGGCCTCCAAGCTGCCCGCCGAGCGCCAGGGCCAATTCCGAGCCCTCGGGCAGAGCGGTCCAGCCAAAGTATTTCATTCTGATCAGGGGATCGATCAGGCTGCTGCCAAGATTCATGGCCGTAGGGTCCATATGCACCGGCCAGGAGACGGTCAGGGCGGCCCAGCCCACCAGGGGGGGGCATAGCGGGTTGCAGCCCAAGCCCCCGAAAAGCTCCCGCCCGAGCAGCATGGTCAAAGCCGCGCCTGTTGCAACCAGCCACCAGGGAGCGCCCGCAGGCAGAAGAAAGGCAAGCAGCAGGCCTGTGA
This sequence comes from Desulfovibrionaceae bacterium UBA930, assembly GCA_002293605.1. Taxonomy (GTDB): domain Bacteria; phylum Desulfobacterota; class Desulfovibrionia; order Desulfovibrionales; family Desulfovibrionaceae; genus Frigididesulfovibrio. The sequence goes on along the minus strand of DBDO01000168.1, from coordinate 4,132 downwards.
CCAGAGCGCTGCCGTCAAATACGCGGCTGCTTCGGCCGAGGAGCTTTTCCCACAGGGCCTGGGTCAGTACGCAGACTCCGGCGGCAAGGGCCATAACCCTGACGGCAGGAAGACCGTAATGCCATATGGCAGCCGCAGCAGCCGGGGCCAGCGCGATCAGCATATCGCGCATCATGCCGCCCACAGTACAGCCGCGATGCATGAAAGGGGGCGTATCCACGACGAAGCGAGGACGTATTTCCGCCAGTGTGTTGTTTTGCTGTGTCACGGGCGCTTCCTTACTGGCCGCGCAGGCGGTGCTGGAAGGTGGACAGGCCGAGCTGAAGCTTGGCCATGCGGAAGTACTGCTGCATGGGCCTGCACGCCGGGCAGACCCAGCCGCACATGCCGCATTCAATGCAGGTTCCCAAAAACTCCTTACGGCAGGATTCGTACTGCTCGAACTCGGCGTAGCGACTGAGCATGTTTGGCCTGAGCCGCATGGGGCAGACATAGAGGCAAAGACCGCAGTTAATGCAGGGGTTGTCCGAAAGTTCAGGACGGCTCCCCTTGCGAATCAACTGGATGGCGTCATCAGCCTTGCGCAGTCCCCGGCGCATTCCGGAAATAGCCACCCCGCGCATGGCACCGCCAAGAATCAGGGAGTCGCCGGGCTGCACCGTAAGGCCCTGCAAGTCGAGAAAGCTTTGCACCGGCGTCCCCAAAGGCGCAAGGTAGTTTTTGCCGAAGACCGTGGAAACAGTATGCGTAAGCGGCAGGCCGGAGCGAGCCACAAGGCCGAGCTGAAAAAGATCGTGCAAACGCACCAGGGTGACATGCTTCGTTTGTTCCTGCCCGGTGATGGTTTTGATCAAGGGGCGGGCCAGACTGCCGGGATAGACGGCCGCCACTTGCCGCACGCTGGCCCCTTGCAGGGAAGCCTTGCTGCCTTGGGGCAGGGCCAGAATGTATTCCGGCGCGTTATTAAGGCGGCGCAGCAGGGCAAAGCCAGCCTCAAGCTCCGGCAGGTAGGCATCAAGCAGTTCCTGGGTATAGAGCATACCCGGTTCGGGATTGATGCCGTTAATGATGAAAAGTTCACAGGGGCGGGTAAAGGGCCGGATGGCAACGCCCAGCTTTTTCAACAGCTTGCCGAGTTCAATCTCGTCAAGCCCTTCAAAAGATACCGGCTGCACGGGCTGGGCCAGATCGCCCGCTTTGGCCGCATCGGCCTCCTGCGCAGGGGGGGCTGCCTCATAAGAAATTTCCACAAAGGTGGAGGTCAGGTCCGTAATCACGCCGTCAATGCTGGCGTGCATATCGCCGACATTGGGGCTGCTGTGTTCGGCAAGCAGCGCGCCCCTGGCGACCCTGGTCCTTTTCTTGAGGCTTTTAAGCGGCGTACGTTCGCCGAACTGCAAGCGCACCAGCTTCACGTCCTCCAGCACGGTGACGGGGCAGGGCTTGCCGGGGTCGAGAGTAAAACCTTTGTCTATCATTCGCATTCTTCCTTGCTATGACGCTTTGCCATGCAAAACCTGCCTCTGCACGCTCCCGATGGCTTGGCGCGCATTATATCAGGGCGTATGACATTTGACGCAGTCTTCCGGCGCCTTGCCGGGGCCTTTTTCCCTCTCTGTATGACAACCAATACAGCTGGTGTGAAAGGCATCCATTCTCTCTGCAACAGAGGCATGGCAGGAGGTGCAGGAAAAGAGCGCCTTGTCCGGCGTCTTTTGTGCGCTTTCCGCTGCCTCAGCGGCAAGATCCGCCAACCCGTGACAGGTGGAGCAGGCTTTGAGCCCGGCCTCGAACAGGTCTTCGTGGCAATTTTTACACGCTGTATGGGCCGCGTCTTTGATGGCCCGGGCCGTCATGGGATTGGAATTTTTCGTGTGGCAGTTGGCGCAGCGCTGCGGCTTGATGTCCGTCATCATTCTGCCGCCGGGGGTCTTGCCTTCCGTATGGTGGCAGCTTGCGCAATCCTCGCTGGCGTAGTCCTTGTGGTCCGCATGGCTCCACTTTTCGGAATATCCGGCGAGTTTTGTATGGTGGCAGGACAGGCAGGAGGCATCGCCGCCTTTGGCGCGGTACTGCGCCTGATGCGCCTCTTTAAAGTCCGCCTTTTCCGCCGTGCCGTGACAGGCGCTACAGGGCATGACTGTCGGCTCTGCGGATTGCTCCGCTTTGGCGGAAAGAAGTTTCAGCTCATGGTGGCAACGTTCACAGGGGATATCTCCAAACGCGCCTCCGGGCGTGCTGTGGGCCTTGTGCGTGAAAACCACCCTGCCGCCCTGATTTTCCATGAGCATGCGCGGAGAAGGAAATTCAACGGAGTCCGGCATGGCATAGCCCGCCAGCCCCACCAGAGCCAGAAGGCATCCGGCTGCAAGTACGGGAACAGATCGCTTGTTCAAGATGCGCATCCTCCTCCAGAAGAGCGGTTACACAGACGAAGTAAAGCAACGGACAATGCCGCGCCCCTACATCGCGCGAAGAAGACCAAAAAATCGGAGTCCTGCCGCCTGAAACCGTAAAGGGACGGATGTGTACGGACCGGTCCGGACAAAATGGCCGCATGGCCGTGCCGCGTTCGAATCCCCAACTTGGGCAGTCATAGTTGCTTACAGGCTTTCTTGTCAATATGAATTTTTGCAGGATCTACAGCATATTATTCTATTGAGTTTACCCGAGAAAGGGTCTATCGTATCACGAATTTTTAATTCGTAATACTCGCCCTGGGCGTTCAGCGCCCGACCTCAGGCGCAAAGCCCTTGCGCCCCAGAGAGAGGCCGGTGAAGCCAAAGGCGATGAACACTGTTTTGCAGGGGCCTGCGCAAGCTCTTTTTCTCACCTCTTACCCTGACGGAGTGCACAATGAGCAAACGGATCATGATGGAGGACGTTTACTATGAGGACAAGTATCCCGAGCCCGGAAGCGATCCGGACAGTTTGTTTTTTGTGCAGATAAATCAAGAAGAATGCATGGGGTGCAACTCCTGCCAAGCTTACTGTCCCACCGGGGCCATCTGGGGAGAAACGGGCGAGAAGCATGAAATCCGCTACCGGGAGCTGTGCATCAACTGCGGGCAGTGCCTGACCCATTGCCCGGTAAACGCCATTTATGAAACGCAGTCCTGGGTATCTAAGATCACGGCCATGCTTTCGGACACAACGAAAAAAGTCATCGCCATGCCCGCTCCGGCTGTTCGCTACGCCCTGGGAGACTGCTTCGGCATGGAGCCGGGCGAAGTGACCACCGGAAAAATGCTCGCCGCGCTGAAGCAGCTTGGCTTTGCCCACTGTTGGGATAACGAATTCAGCGCCGATGTCACCATATGGGAAGAAGGCGATGAATTTCTTAAAAGACTTACTAAAAAGCTTGACGCCCCCCTGCCCCAGTTCACCTCCTGCTGCCCCGGCTGGCAGAAATATGTGGAAACCTGGTACCCTGAACTGCTCCCCCACCTTTCC
>DBDO01000168.1:432-639 GCA_002293605.1 Desulfovibrionaceae bacterium UBA930 | reverse complement strand
ACGGTTTCCATCATGCCCTGCATCGCCAAAAAATACGAAGGCATGCGCTCTGAACTGCGCTCTTCCGGCGAGCAGGATATCGATGCGACCATCACCACCAGAGAACTGGCCTATATGTTCAAAAAGGCCGGAATAGACCTCAGAACCATTGCCGAGGGCGAGCGCGATTCGCTCATGGGCGAATCTTCCGGCGGGGCCACGCTGTTC
>DBDO01000168.1:0-405 GCA_002293605.1 Desulfovibrionaceae bacterium UBA930 | reverse complement strand
CCCCCGGCCTGGGATTTTACGGCCGTTCGCGGACTTGCGGGCGTAAAAGAAGCGGAAATTGCCGTTGGCGATGCCAAGGTGCGGGTGGCCGTGGTGCACGGCGCACGGCGCTTTAAGGATATTTGCGAACGGGTCAAAGCCGGAAGGGCTCCCTGGCATTTTGTGGAATTCATGGCCTGCCCCGGCGGGTGCGTCTGCGGAGGCGGCCAGCCCATACTGTCCGGCTCCCGCGTAACGGTTGAACGCGCAACGCATCGTTTTATCGCAGGCTGTCGCAACAGACTGGATATGATGTCGAAAAATAAAGCGTAATTTCGCGTCAGAGGCGGATTGTCGAAGCCATCTTGCCCGCCATATGTGGGCTCCGCCCGCGCCCGCCAGGGCCTTGCCGGCCCTGGACCCGGC
>DBDO01000014.1:7043-7193 GCA_002293605.1 Desulfovibrionaceae bacterium UBA930 | reverse complement strand
AGCAGATCCGGCCAGGGGCTCTCCTCGGCCCGTGCGGCGCGGCGCTTTGCCCAGGTGGCCAGGGCCGCGTAATCATCGCCTGTTTCCGCCCCGTTTGCGGCCAGGTCCTCATCAAGAGAGTAACTGCGAAAATCGCGCGGCACAGGGCGT
>DBDO01000014.1:4533-6984 GCA_002293605.1 Desulfovibrionaceae bacterium UBA930 | reverse complement strand
TGGAGCGAAAGCGCCGAGCCAGCAGTTCGGCCATGGATTCGCGCGCCGCGCTTTTATGCGCTTCCCGTGCGTTTGCAGCGGCCAGCAGCAGCAGGCGGTCTTCATCGGCGTCTTTCGGGCGGGTAATGTGCACGGGACCGCCGCGCAGCTCGGCCAGAGCCGCTTCCAGCCCGGCAAAGAAAAGGCTGGAGCCGGACTCTTCTTCCCCGGTCTCAGGGCCTGACGGAGAATCCTTTGTCGCGCTTTCCTGCGGAGAGATTCCGCCTTGCGCGTCGGCGTCTTTTTCCGCTTCGGGCAGCCAGGGCACGACCAGCCGGGGGGGGATGCTCTCGCCCAGCCCCCGGCGATCAAGATAAAACTGGGAGAGAAAGCCGCCCAGCAGTTCGGGCATATCTTCAACACACAGTCCGGGCCAGAAAAAATTTCTGCCATCGATGAGGAGGCCTTCCCGTACAAAGACCACGCCCAGGGCCAGGCCTTCAGGCGTCTGGGCCACGCCGACAAGATCCAGAGTGCGCTTGCCGCCAAGCACGACAGACTGACGTTCCAGGGTGCGCTCTAGGGCCCGGATGCGGTCCCGCAGCGTGGCAGCTTCTTCAAAGCGCAGTTCCTCGGAAGCCCGTGCCATCTCCTTTTTCAGCCCGTCCGCCAACTCCTGTGATTTGCCGGACAGCATCAGGGCCACTTCCTGCAGGATACGGCGGTATTCCTCTTGCGGCACCGGCAGAACGCAGGGCGCGAGGCACTGGCCCATGTCGTGGTACAGACAGGGGCGGGTCCGGTTGGCAAAGGCCGCATCCCTGCACCGGCGTAAAGGAAAATGCTTGTGGATGATTCGCCAGGTTTCCCGCGCGGCAAAGGCTGAGGAAAAGGGGCCGAACCAGCGCTCGCCCGCATCGCGGCCTTTGCCGCGGCGCTGGTTGCGGCGCAGCACATCCACACGGGGATAGGGGTGAGAGCCGCCAATGCGGAAGAGCAGGTACTCCTTGTCGTCCCTCAGAACGATATTATAGCGGGGGCGGTGTTTTTTGATCAGCCCGGCTTCAAGCAGCAGGGCCTCTTTTTCCGTTGCCGTGCGCAGGATATCGATGCTGACCGCCTTTTCCAGCATAAGCCGGGTTTTCGCGGTCAAAAGCGAGGGGTCGCGAAAGTAGGAGGCCAGACGCTGGCGTAGTCGGCGGGCTTTGCCAACGTAGAGAATTTTGCCCGAGGCATCCTTGAACAGGTATACGCCGGGTTCGGCGGGAAAGAGTGAGAGTTCGGGTTTTTGCATATAGCTGTCTGTTGTTCAGATATGGTACCATGTTAGGACCATTTTGCCTGAAGGCGTGGTTTTCGGCTTGTTCACGGCGGCTTCGCCGTCGCGTCCGTCTAGTCCTGATCTGGCGTATCAGGACTAGACGGGGTATATACTATGCACATAAAAAGTCCACAGCCTCAGGCCTGCGGAATAGTCACTTCAAGGAGAACCGAACATGCACTTTTTGATTTCCCTTTGCGTAGGTCTGGCGGGCGGCTACCTTGGCATGAAGGCCCGTATTCCGGCAGGCACGCTTATTGGTGCCACTGTGGCCGTTCTTCTCTATCGCATGTTTTTGAACAGCGGCTGGAAACTGCCCGAGCATTTCGACTTTGTGCTGCAAGTCCTGGTGGGCGTGCTTATCGCTGTCGCCTATGATTCCAGCCTGCTGCGCAAGCTGCTCAGTTTATGGATGCCCATTCTCGTATCCTGCACAGTACTGATTTGCGCGGGCCTGGTGATGGCGGTGATTTTTTATAAAATGGGCTATCTTGATTTGCCTACGGCCTATATCTCAACCAGTCCGGGTGCAATGAACGTACTGGTCTCCATGTCCGGCGACTTCAGAGCCGATGTGGCCCTGGTGGCTTCCTTTCATTTCGTGCGCGTGCTGATTATAAATCTGACTGCGCCCTTTATCTTCAAGTTGCTGTATATGCAGGCGCAGTAAGGCAGAACTTAGCAGTGGTATAAAGCGCCTGCCCAACGCCTCGTCAGCGTAAGGCTGTTCCAGGGACCATCCGGCGTATCCCCGACCCTGGCGTAGCGCTCCATCCACAGGGTACGGGCTGACTGCACCACTTTGTCCTCCCACCAGCTTCGCACATCGGGCCAGATGGCCAGGGCTTTGTCAGCGGCCTCTTGCGGCCTTTCAAACAAAATACCGGCTTCTCGCAGGATCCCCGCCGTCCATGCGCTTTCAGGGTCAAAGCCCCAGTCTGCGCTTTTCCAGAAGGCAATGGTCGGCACATTGGCGGCAAAGGCCATATGCAGGGTGGTGCCGTAATGGTCCAGCACCAGCAGGCGGCAGCCGAGCAGTCTGGCCGTCAAATCGCCTTTGCACAGGGCAAGATCAGGCAGGTGCCGAAGAAGATAGCTCTCATCGTCCAGACCTCCCGCTGTTTTGAAATAGGGGCGGTACAGGATGCGCG
>DBDO01000014.1:0-4439 GCA_002293605.1 Desulfovibrionaceae bacterium UBA930 | reverse complement strand
TCGGGTCCGCGCTCCTCATGCCGTCCTGCAAGAGCGGCCAGAGCGGGATGGGGCAGGGGCCGGGCATTGGAAGGCTGGCCTGCCTGCCTTTTCCAGCCCCAGCTGAAAAAGGCGTGCTGCCCGTATTCAAAAGGCAGTCCGCCGATACTGCGCAGGTTGCCGTAGTTGGCCCCGTGCTGGACCGAAAACAGGCGGCAGCCCCGTTCCAGCAGCCCGGCCAGATAGAGGCGGTAGCCATCGTCCTGACCGTACACGGGCGACATGCCCCGTAGCGGGCCGGGGCGGGACATATTGGAAGGGCCGGGTGCGGGGGGGGCATGGAGCGCCGCCTTACGGAGGATTTCCGGGATGCAGGCGGCAATGAGCGGCTCGGCGGGAAAGCGCCAGGGCTGCGGGTCATCGNNCAGGGCTGCGGATCGTCGCAGTATAAGGAAAAATCCAGGCTTTGATCCGGGCTTTGTTCTCTGTTGGCCAGCACGGCAAGGGACAAGAGCGGCATCTGCCAGAGCCAAAAGCCCTTGAGCGCGGGAAAGGGCAGGCGCAACAGGCGATCACGGATGCAGGCTCTGGCGCGTTCGGCCAAAGAAGGGGCCTTTTTCATTGTGTCCGCCTGATGCAGGCTTGCGGCAGGGCGGTACACCAGGTGCCAGGAGGCAGGCGCAATCGCTTCAACAATGCGCGAATAGACGTAATGGTTGAACTGAATATCCTGTACGCCGTGCAGCATAAAATCCAGACTGCTCCGGAAGGAAAAGGGGCTGTCTGCCGGCAGGAGCGGAACCAGCAGGGACTTGCCGCCGTGTATGTCGATCAGATCGAGCACCCGTTTTTGCCGCTCCGCGAGCATGTGTGCGGCCAGCAGCAAAAAGGGGCCGAGCGCCATGTTCCAGAAGCGCGGAGAAGGCGCTGCCTGCTGCGCAGGGCTGAAGCGTGCGGCAAAAAGCCCGATCAGGCGGAGCGCTTCGCCGTTTGCGGCCCTGGCTGCCTCTTCAATGCTCGCGGCAGAGGGGTAGGGATCCGGGGGCAGGGCAAAGGAGCGTTCATCGTCTGCCGGGCCGTCCCAGCCGGGGAAAAGCGTTTCCTGTCCGGCAAAGCACCAGGCCCCCGCAGCCAGATGGCTCAGGGGGCTTGCTCCTTTGGGCATGGAACCGAAGATAAGAGTACGCGTCATTCGGGGCAGACCTTGCTATGTTAGAAAAGCACGGATTATATGGGGTTTTGGGGAGCGCTTACTCCAGCATGCCCCATTGCAGCACGCTGTCTTCGGCAATGGTGGTCCGGGCGCGCATGCCTATAAGCTCATCGTAGTGTCTTGGGCTGATGCCGTGAGCTGGACGCTTGAAGGTGAGATCCTCCGCGCTGATGCCTTTGCCTGCCGGGATGTCACGCGCCGCCACCAGGCTGCGCCGGGCGTTTTTGCGGGCCGGTTCCTCGGAGGGAAGCGAGCGCAGGGCAGGCGCGCCGATCATGGCCCGGATGCGCCGCATGGACGCGCTGAAGGCCTTGAGATCCTCCTTGTCCATGGCGTGGTAGTGGTCGTTGCCGGGCAGGCTTTTATCATGGGTGAAGTGCTTTTCCAGGATGCGCGCTCCGAGCAGCACGGCACTTTCCAGCACTTGCATGTCGCCGGGCAGGGTATGGTCCGAATAGCCGATCACATGCCGGGGGTACATGCGGCGCAAGGCGCTGATCATGCCCAGGCCCGCGTTTTCGTCAAGGGTCGGGTAGTTGAGCACGCAGTGCAAAAGGGCCAGGGGAGTGCCGCTTTCCTCAATCCAGGAGACAGCCTCCATGACTTCATGGGCGTAGGAAGCCCCGGTGGAGAGGATGATCGGCTTGCCGTAGCCGCACAGGCTGCGGATAAAGGGCTTGTTGGTGATGTCCGAGGAGGAGACTTTCACCACGTCCATCAGGTCGTTCAAAAAAGCGGCGGACGCAAGATCAAAGGGTGTGGAGAGAAATTCAATGCCCGCAGTATCGCAGTGGCGCTTCAAGGCTTCAAATTCATTTTTCCAGAAAGAATCGTGCCGTTTGAAAAGCTCATACTGGCTTTGCGTTGGTTCTTTCGTTGTATCCCAATAGGCGGGGGAATCTTTTGAGGCCAGACTTTCCGCCTTGTAGGTCTGGAACTTTACAGCATGGGCCCCGCCTTCGCAGGCCTCGTCAATAAGGCGTTTGGCAAGCTCCATGCTGCCTTCGTGATTCACGCCGACTTCGGCAATGATATAGGCTTCGGGCAGCCCGGCAGGCGTCACCACCTCGCCGCAGGCCTCGGTACGGGTAAAAAGTTCAGTCAGTTTCATGCGCACCTCTGTGCGGGTTGAATGTATATCTGGAGGTTTGAGCTTAACAAACTACGCCGGATACACCGCCAGCACCTCTTCCGGCGGCATGTCCGGGGTGAGCGGCATCAGGGCGAGCTTGCGGTAGTCTTCGGGTTTGTCCAGGTCCAGGCGCGCGTCCGGACGGTGCAGGCGCGGGTTCGCGGGATCGAAGGTCAGGATGCGAAAGCGTTCCGGATTATCGTGAATAAAGGAGAGACAGTGCTCCCGGTGCCGGGGTTCCACCGCCTCTTCATCCAGCTCGCGCAGCAGGGAAAAAGAAAGCATCTCCGCGCCGAAACCGTCCGGATAGCGGTTGTTCAGGGGAATATGATTGTAAACATAGGCCCGCTCCTGATCCGGCAGGGCCTGGTAGTGGCGGATAAGCGCATCGATCTCGCCGCCCCAGATCAGGGGATTGTCCGCGCAGATACGGACCACATGGCTGGCCTTTGCCGCTTCCCCGGCCAGGCGGAAACGGCGCAGCACATCGTCTTCCGGTCCCCGGAAGGTGCGTATGCCGCGCGCTTCCAGATGCCGCGCCAGGGGCTCGTCCAGGGGGGTATCGGGCATGGCTACGATAATGCCGTCCAGCAGCCGGGACAGGGCCGTGCGGCGCACTACCCAGTCGATGACCGGCAGGCCGTGCAGGCAGAGCATCATTTTGCAGGGCAAACGGCTGGAGCCCATGCGGGCTTGGATAAGGGCTATAATATTGCTCATTTCAGGTACTGCTTTTTCCATTCGTCCATAAAAAGGAGGGCTGTTTCCACGTCCGAGAGCGGCTCGTTTCTGGCGCGCACAGCGGCGATGACATCATCAAAGGCGGCGTTTTCCGGCAATTGCAGAGTGACCATAAGCGCTTCCACGGCCTTTTTCATCGCCTCGGGCATGTGCTCCGGCCAGGGCTCAGGCTTGCGCTGCCCGAAGCCGGGCAGGCGCTCCCCGGCAAAATCCAGCAAGGTCCGCATGCGCTGCGCATAGCTATGATCCGCTAGTACGCGCTGTTTGGCCCGCTTGGCAAAGCCCGCGCGCTCTTCAGGGCGCTCTTTGAACCAGGCGATTTTTTCGCGCAGTTCCTCCAGGCTGCCAAACCGGGCCAATTCCTCATCGGAAAAGAGCTCCGGCAGCAGGCTTCGCTCGTCCACAAGCTGAAAAGCCCCGCAGGCGGCCAGTTCAAAGGTGCGCGGATTGACGAAATCCCCGTGGCTGACCAGGTCTTCCGTCTGAACACTGGAGTGCAGGTTGAGGTTGATGTCCGTGGCATTGAAAATACGCACCGCGTCTTCCGGGCTGATGCGCTCCCCCTGGCGCTGGATAAGAGGCGCAAGCGCAGGCTCGTCTTCCCACTCCGTTCCCCATATTTTCAGGCCCAAATCAAGGAAGCAGGCAAAGGCCTTGCGGCGGTTGGGGTAGCCCGCGCCGAGAAAGGACAGGCCCGCGCCGAATTCCTTGCGTTCGCCGGGCGTGAGTTCCAGGGGGCGGTGAAAGGAGGGCAGGGCGGCCAGGGGAAGATAAAGCGCGTTGCTCTGGCCGATAGCCGCCAGTTCGGCGGTAAAAGGCTCCTTCTGAATGACGGCGAAGATGTCGTAATAGGGAGCAAAGGCGCGCCAGTAGGTAAAGAGGCGAAAATCTTCCACAAACCACATGGCGGTGCGCATGCCCCGCTTGCGGAGCTGGCGCAGGGCAAAGCGGCTCAAGGGGGCCTGGGCGAGGCAGAGCACAAGGTCCGGGGCAAAGGCCTCGGCCTTGGCCAGCACCGCCTGGGCGACCATGTGCAGGAAGCTGTTTTGCAGTTCGTCCAGGCTGTCCGAACTGACGCGCAGCTCCTTCAGCGCCGTATAGGCGGGAAAAAAGGCCGGGGCCTCGAAGATTTCGACAAGGCAGCCCGCTTCCTTCAGGCCCTCGGCGGCGTAGCGCCCGATGGGAAGGGAACCGCCGTAAAAAGGGAGAACGACAAGAACGCGCAGCATAGAGTTCCTTGCAGGTAAAGTCTTTTTTTCGTGTGTGGGGCTCCGCCCCACGCCCCGCCAGGGAATTGCCGTCCCTGGACCCGGCACTTCCGAAAAGCGGCATGGCCGCTTTTTGGGATAAGGGGTCACGGGGCCTGAGGCCCCG
>DBDO01000178.1:5325-8947 GCA_002293605.1 Desulfovibrionaceae bacterium UBA930 | reverse complement strand
CGCCCGCGAGGGGCGTGACCTTCAGACTACCATAGGGACTTGAGGCGTCAAGTAGTTTCAATCCACACGCCCGCGAGGGGCGTGACAATAGCGATATTCGGCGAAACGCTCTTGGTAGCCGTTTCAATCCACACGCCCGCGAGGGGCGTGACATCAGTAGAGTCGCCGGGATTGTCCTGCTCGCCGTTGTTTCAATCCACACGCCCGCGAGGGGCGTGACGTACACTACCGAGTCCCATACTGCACTCCTACTAGTTTCAATCCACACGCCCGCGAGGGGCGTGACTACACCAGGGCCTTTTTGAGGCCACGGCAGGCAAGTTTCAATCCACACGCCCGCGAGGGGCGTGACCGTTATACTGGCACAGGGTCGCCGCAGTCAGCCCGTTTCAATCCACACGCCCGCGAGGGGCGTGACGCAACTAAAATACCTAACCCCGCGCACATGATTGTGTTTCAATCCACACGCCCGCGAGGGGCGTGACTTGGGATGAGGGCGCACGTCGGCGGTACATGGTTTCAATCCACACGCCCGCGAGGGGCGTGACCGCTTTCCCGTTGCGACGTGGGCGGCAGATCGCCGATGTTTCAATCCACACGCCCGCGAGGGGCGTGACGCCGCACATCCTGTGCGGGGTTATTTCAAGGCCATGTTTCAATCCACACGCCCGCGAGGGGCGTGACGAGTTCCTTTGCCGCTCTTGGCGCCGGTACGAAGTTTCAATCCACACGCCCGCGAGGGGCGTGACACGGCGGGGCCGCGGAAACAGCCGGGGGTGCTGCGGTTTCAATCCACACGCCCGCGAGGGGCGTGACCTCTGGCCAAGATCGCCAACGCCTTCCTCAAATGGTTTCAATCCACACGCCCGCGAGGGGCGTGACGCCGGAGATTCCCTTTAACCGGGTGGACCAGCGCGTTTCAATCCACACGCCCGCGAGGGGCGTGACTCAGGATTCTTTTCGAGGGCCATGTCTTTTGGAGGGTTTCAATCCACACGCCCGCGAGGGGCGTGACGAAGCCGATACGGCTGCGCAAGCTGCCCTGCAGGAGTTTCAATCCACACGCCCGCGAGGGGCGTGACTTTCAAGAAGTGGCAAGGGAATGGTGGGAGCGCTGGTTTCAATCCACACGCCCGCGAGGGGCGTGACATCAGAGGCTAATAGCGCTAATACGCAGCTCATGTTTCAATCCACACGCCCGCGAGGGGCGTGACGAGCCTGTGCCTGCATCGAGATAACTTGTGTATCAGTTTCAATCCACACGCCCGCGAGGGGCGTGACGCGTTATGTTTTTCTCTGAGTCCTCTCGTGACCTTGTTTCAATCCACACGCCCGCGAGGGGCGTGACTAAATGCGGAATCCGCCGCGCATAGGGCGTTGCTGTTTCAATCCACACGCCCGCGAGGGGCGTGACAGGGCGCACAGTGGCGGAACTGGTGGAATGGCTGTTTCAATCCACACGCCCGCGAGGGGCGTGACTGTCATCTCTTTTTATTCTGATAATTCAGATAGTTTAATGCTGTTTTCCGAGCATGTCGTCACGCTGAGGCGCGAACAGCGGACAGCGTCTCGGCTTGCCTCATTTTTATCAATATAATCAATGTGATAGAATATCGAGTGTCTACCGGGTATTGGCTGTATGCTTCCGGTCCTCGCAAAGGGCGTTTTTCCCATGCATATCATAGTATCAGCGGTCCCTGCGGGTCATAGGCCTCCTTTATTCCCATATGTTCCACCCTGTTTTTCCAGTTCGCTCCCAGGTAGTAGAAGCGCAGGCTGTCTTTTTCCGCGTCCATGCATTCCGCCAGTTTAGCCCGCAGCGCGGCCCACTGCGCCGGGTCCACAAGGCATTCAAAAACGGAGAACTGCACGCGCTGGCCCCAGTTTTCACAATGTTTCGCAATCCGGCGCAGGCGTTTTTTCCCTGCCGGGTCTTGCGTGTTCACATCGTAGCTGATGAGAACCATCATGGCGTTACCGTATGACCATGGGCGGGTAAGCGTCCAGATCGCCGCGAATATGCCTTGCCAGCAAACGGGCCTGCATATGCCATAAAAGACCGACCGGCATCCGCTCCTTGAGAAAAGGATGCTCCACCTCTTCACGTTTGCGCTCCTGCCAGGCCACAATCACCTCCTTACGCGTTGTTTCATTCATGACAACCGCGCCGGATTCGGTTTTTTTGAAGCCGCCCGCCTTGACCTGCCCCCTGTTGATCAGGGTGCAGGCCAGCCTGTCTACAAGGTAGGGGCGAAATTCTTCCATAATGTCCAGGGCGAGGCTCGGACGGCCCGGCCTGTCCCGGTGCAGAAAGCCCACTGACGAGTCCAGGCCGCAGCTTTCCAGAGCGCTGCGAATGTCGTGCGCCAGCAAGGTGTACAAAAAGGAAAGGAGGCAGTTCACCGGATCAAGGGGCGGGCGGCGGTTACGCCCGGAAAAGCGAAAGGCCTGCTCCCTGTTGCTGATGAGCAGATCAAAAGCGCCGAAATAGGCATTCGCGGCTTCCCCTTCCACGCCCCGCACCACATCCAGGGGCAGACCCGGCTCAAGCCTTGCCATACAGGCGCTTAAGCGTTCGCAAGCGGCCTCAAGGCCGGAGGCCGGACGCTCCCGTGCCGTACGCAGCAAAATGGTGCGGCAATTGGCGATTTTGCCTATGGTAACGGCCCTGGCGATAGCGGCCGAAGCTTCCGGACTGTCCGCCTTGCGGTACTGCTCGCGGCGCAAAAGCACGTTGCCGCGCATTGGGCCGTGCATGGAGGCAAGAAAGCGCCCGTTTGCCGTGAGCCAGGAAACGGCCACATTGTTTTCCGCGCAATGCCCCAGCAGAAAGGGACTGCACGAAACCTGGCCAAAGAGCACCAGCCCGCCCAAGGTATGAATGGGCACCTTGTTTTTGAGGCTGCCGCCCTGATGCACGGCAACGCATTCGCCGTCTTTGGCCAGATAGCTTTCCTGCGTGGTGATGTACAAAGTGTTCAAATACTGCTTCATTCCGCCCCCCGTAAGGATTCCACATAGCGCAGGGCGCTGCGGCCGCGCACGGCCTTTGGCAGGCAGCTCTCCGCCAGCGAACAGGCGGCGCAGCGCTCATCCGCTGCCGGAGGCGGCAAGAGACCTGCATGCAGCAAGGCATGCACAGCCAGAGCCGCCTGCCGCACCTCTTCGCGCAAGGCCTCGTCAAAAGCCGTCACCTGTCTGCGCCGGGTTTTACCATAAAACAGGGCTCCTTCCGGAATAGGCAGGCCGAGCATCTCTTCCAGACAAAGGGCCTGGGCGCAAAGCTGCACCTTGTCCGCCAGATGCGACTTGGGCCGCCCGCGCTTGTATTCCACCGGATAAGGATGCCAAACACCCTCCCTTTGATGAAACTCCACCACATCGGCCTTGCCGCTCAGGCCAAACTCGCGCGAACATACAAGCAGTCCGGTCACGCTTTTGACCCTGCCGCGCGTTTCGCTTTGTCCGCTATCCGCCCGCTCATGCAGTACGCGCCCCTCGGCAGTGAAGGCATTTTCCGTCCAGACCTGATCCAGATGGATAAGCGCGCACTGCCTGGGGCAGTATAGATAGTGCTGCAAGGCGGAAATGGGGATAAAGGAATCTTCGGAGTACATATCGC
>DBDO01000178.1:2996-5229 GCA_002293605.1 Desulfovibrionaceae bacterium UBA930 | reverse complement strand
GTAATCCTGTCAAAAAGCGCATGGGCCGGGGCATTGCCCAGGGCGTCCGCATGCTTGAAGACAAAGAGCTTGCGCGCGGCCATCTCCCCCCGGCTGGCCGAGCGGTCGTGCTCAAACATGTTTTGCAGGGCCTGCCAGAACAGGGCGAGGTCTGCTTCGGAAAAGCCGGTTCTCTCGGCCAGGGGCGCGGAAATAAAGCCGTGCACCCGGTACAGGGCATAAGGGATGATAAATTTATGCCCCATAGTGCGGTTGTCGCCCTTTTGCGATTCGGCTTCCTTTTCAGTAGTGACGGCCATGCGGGTGACGGTAATTTCGCGCGGCACGACCGGGTCCTGACTTTTGGCAAAGGCGAGCTGTACCGGGCCGCGCACCTGCCCGCAGTTGACGCCGGTGCTCATTACCGCGCCAAAGCTTCGCACATCGTAAAAGTTTTCGCACATCCACAAACGGGCCTGTTCAATATCGCCGGGCGTAACTTTGTCTTTTGCCGAATCAAGATTTTTTGCCTTGTATGCGCGCTCGTGCTGCTGGTTCAAAATGGCCTTTTCGCGTACGTAGATATCGTATCCGGTGGTGCCGCCCTTGCTTAAGTCCACAAAGTTGCGCACTTTGCGCTTTAAGCAGACATCAGTGATGATGCCATGCCCGGTTTCCGGGTCAATGCGCGGCATGTTGCCCGCATCAGGGTCGCCGTTGGGGTTGCCGTTTTCCACGTCAAAAAGCAGGACAAAATCGTAACGGTTCTGAATGGCGCTCATTATATTCTCCTTAGGGCTGCATGGGGTTATTCGGCAGGAGCCACGGCTTGCTGCGCGGCTTCCTCATCCGCCTTCACGGCTTTGTCCGCCCGCTGATGGTAGTAGCCCAAAGCGAACAGTCCCTGTTCCTGCAAATCAAGGTGCAAGGGGAATTCGTTATCGATATGCTCAAGCACATCGCGAATGAGCTTGTCGTAGCCGCCCGCCCTGGCCTTGCTGATATGATTTTGCGCGTTGCGCAGCAGCAGGGGAAAGACCATTGCCGGGGTGGCCGAGGCTGCGCCGTAATACTTGTCGCGGATATCGGCATTGATATTCGGGCCGATGGCCTTGCGCTGCACGCCCTGCAACAGGGCGAACAGCCGCCCGAGCTGATAGGCCGGGCTCGGATGTTCAGGGTTCAGGGACATGAGCTCCTCCTTGTGGGAATAATTACGAAGCAGCATGGCTTTAAGAAGACCGGCCCGCACGGACGTACAATCTTCGCCCGAGCGCAGGCGCTGCAAACACATGGGCAGCAAATAGGCGGGGTAAGG
Source organism: Desulfovibrionaceae bacterium UBA930 (assembly GCA_002293605.1). GTDB lineage: Bacteria > Desulfobacterota > Desulfovibrionia > Desulfovibrionales > Desulfovibrionaceae > Frigididesulfovibrio. The sequence continues at coordinate 3,932 of DBDO01000178.1, read as the reverse complement.
CCGCCCGCCGAGCGCAGCCTCGATCAAATCCTGGCCGAGACGCTCCAGGTCTTTGCTCTTTTTATGCGGCCCGAGCACGGCCCGGGCGACCTGCCAGACGGAAGGAAACTCCGGCTCGCTCTCAAAACGGCGGGTGATAGCCAGGTTTTTGTAATAGGTATTGATGCGTTCAAGAAAATCGTCAACCGGGGCATGCAGAAAAAAGCCGACGGAAAGACGGGCGGTGCTGGGTTTGAGGGCCAGCACATAGAGGCGCACCTGGGGGTCTGTTCCCGGCCAGAGCTCCTGAACAGGAATGCCCTTGCCAAGGCGGCGCAAAATGTCGGCCCGCTGCTCCGCGCTCAGGCTGTCCGCCTGTGGGCCGGAGGCAGGTTCGGAGCCGTTGAACAGGGCGAAGAGGTCGCCTTCCAGGGGCGTATCTCGCTCGGCCCAGCAGAGCACGGTGGCTGCGCCGAAAAGCAATTTCTGTCCGGGGCGCTTCAGCAAATAGTTCAGGGCCGTGGTATAGGCAAAGGCCGCGCTTTTACCCACCGGGCCGTTCAGATTCTGTTCCTTGCCAAAGGATTGAAAGGCGGCCAGATTGTAGGAACACAGCGCGGCCCCGGTGGATGGCGCGCCTGCCACGCCCTTGATGGGCGGGTGCAGTTCAGCGATATCCGTGAGTTCGCCGCTCACCAGGCACATGCCTTGCCGCGGCTTTTTTACGGCCTTTGCTTTTTTCCCTTTTTCCGCGATGCCCTTTTTTTCTTCCGCCTGTTCACCGCAAGCTCTCTCCGCTCCCCGATTTGTCCAGAGCTTTTGCAGGATCGGCATATCATGCAGAAAGCTTTGCCCTACCCTGAACACCAGATTGGCCGAGGCCAACTCTGCCCATCGCTCCTCTATGCGCGAATCCTCCAGGGGGAGCGAGCGGAGAAAGGAGAGCAAGGCCGCAGC
>DBDO01000178.1:0-2894 GCA_002293605.1 Desulfovibrionaceae bacterium UBA930 | reverse complement strand
ACAGAGCGGCTTTTGCCGAGCGCAGGCACAAGCATTGTGCGCCCGACCAGCTTTTTCCCCTGTGCGGCGGGTTCCCGCAAGTCGGTTATATCCAGCAGTTCCCCCTGCTCGCTCAATTGCAGGGCAAAGCTTATGGCTTGCGGGGCAAAGCCCTCGGGCGCAACGCTGGAACCTTCTTTTTCCGTCAGCCTCTGGTAATAGCTGTGCAAGGCTTGCAGGATCATCGACGCACCTCCGCAGCATCGCGGGCGGGCACGCGCATGATGCCCCGTTCCAGCCTGGCCCGAAAGAACATGGGCGCATAGTTGTCGCCGTAGTCCAGATCGTAGAGCATCCAGCCGAGGTCGCGGTTGCCGTCCGGCGCATCGGCAATTTCGGACGCCGGGATGCTTTCCTTCACCGCCTCCACATGGGCCGGAAATTCCCGGCAGCCCAGGCAGGGCCGGTGGTAGACCTGCCCTTTGCCCAGACGGCGGTTGAAAATGTCCAGGTGCTTGCCGGGCGAATCGCCCGAACCGGCCTGGGACGTGAGCTCAAAATGGGCCTCCACATAATATTCGACACCCTTGAGAATCAGGGAGGCTCGCTGCTGCCGCGCCTCTTCAATAAAGAGATGCGGGGCTTCGCCCCCCTGCATGGCCTTGCTCACCGCCCTGGCCGAAAGTTTGCCGCCCAGTTCGTTGCGGCGGATGCTCTCGAACTTGACAGGCCGTATCACATGTACGGCGTCAATGCGCCAGACAATGGCCGGCTTCCAGTAGATCGCTTCCAATATGCCCCGCAGGGCGGAAGGGGTCGGCACATCGTAGGACACGCGCTCACTTTTCATCTCCGGCCGCGTAAAACAGGCGTAGTCGCCAAAGATCCTCAGACGCACTCCGAACATCAGCGCCTCCTTGAGATTTTTGAGCTGTTGAGGTTACAAAGCAGGGCTTTTCACACTGTGTTGAGCCTTCTTGGGGGAAGTACTGATTATATAATTTCTGAATATTACCGGATGATACGAATATCTATGATATATACAGGCCGTGCATGGATTTTTCAAAAAAATGCATCATCAACGAGGCATCTCCTGAATTATAAAACTGCCGCAGTATTGTATGAAATTCCTCAGAATTACTATTTTTTATAGCAACAGGAAAATATGAATTTTGTAATAAAACTCCGTTCATCATCAAAGATGCGGTACGTTTATTGGCATCATGGAAAAATTGTGCCCGAGACATAAACAAGAATGTGGCAAAAGCTCTTTCAACAGGCGATATAACAGATTCACGCAGGAAGGTAAAGCCGCGATCCGCCAGGGCCTGTAAAGCATCGCAGGGTGGCGGGTTATAATCAACTGCAAGGATATTAACTTGTGTATTGCGGAAAATCCCCCAGGTCAGCGCGTCCTCTCTGCCAACCAGGGCATGCAGAGCGCAGGCGCTTCGTCCATCCAGGGCAAAGCTATTGTCATCAAACATGGCAATGAGCAGTCTTGCCCCGTCTCCATAGTTTTTCACCTGCATGAGATCATCAATGGCAATACCGCTGACAGACTGTCCTTTCAAAATGGTTTCCGTCTGCGGAAAGGATGTTGGGTTGTTTTCAAGCGTTGTCATGGAATGCCAGGTTATGGGCACCAGATTCTGTTTGAATATGCGCACTGCGCTGACAACAGAATCAGCTTGAGGGAGGAAGAAGGAAAAGTTTCCTTCCCAAAAAAAACCCAAAGATTTTTGCATTTCTTGTTTCATAATGAAGCTCTATCTCTTTCAGGCCGGAGAGAATTTCCTCAGAATGCCCGCACATCAATATGCTGGCGTCCTGAATATGCAATGTTTACATCCAACATATCTTCTCATAAAACAAATAACAACATAAAATTATTGATATTGCAAACGACTCCAGGCCCTGACCGTCTGCCTCTCCAAGTCCTGCGTTCCCCTGCCCCTTCCGCCCCGAAGGCAAATGGGCTATGCTGCACCCCCATGAGCCCCTGCACTTTTGTTCACGCCGCAGACCTGCACCTGGACGCCCCCTTTCGGGGGCTGGGCGGCGTTTTTTCCGGCTGCCCCGAAGATACGGACCGTCTGGCGGAGCTTTTTCGCGAGGCGACCTTTACCGCCCTGGATCGTCTGGTCCTCTTATGCATCCGGGAACAGGCCGACTTTCTTCTGCTGGCGGGCGATGTATATAATAGCGCCGAGAGCAGCCTGCGCGCGCGCCTTGCCCTGCGCGACGCCTTTGTCCGCCTGGGCAGAGAGGGCATAGGTGTCTTTCTGGTACACGGCAACCACGACCCTGTGGGCGCGGATGACGGCATTATTCCCTGGCCGGGCAATGTCACGGTTTTTGGCGAGGAAGCCGGTGTCTGCCAGGCCTTTTCCCGAGGACCGGAAGGGTTCGGGCGCAAAGCCGCAGCCTTGATCAGCGGCGTCAGCCACAGGGGAAGCAAAGAAAGCCGCAATCTGGCCCGCCTGCTGAGACGCAGGGAAGCGGGGCTGCTCAATCCGGATCTTTTTCAAATCGGCCTTGTGCATTGCAATCTTGCCGGTGCGGCAGGGGGGCACGAGAATTACGCGCCTTGCAGCCTGAGCGACCTTGCCGATGCTGACCTGGATTACTGGGCTTTGGGCCATGTGCACGCCCGCCGCGTGCTGGACCGGGAGGGGAAAGGTAGCAGAGGCCCAGACGGGGCGGACGGCGCTGCCCTGCATTCCCCTCTCGCCGCATACCCCGGCAGTCTGCAAGGTTTGCACGTCAATGAATCCGGCCCGCACGGCTGCCTGCTTGGCCGGGTGGACGAGCACAAGCGTTTGACGCTCCGCTTCGTGGCCCTGGCCCCGGTGCAGTGGGAGCAGATCGCCATCGAACCGGGCCTGGAAATAACGGATATTCCCGCCCTGGAG
>DBDO01000162.1:663-3431 GCA_002293605.1 Desulfovibrionaceae bacterium UBA930 | reverse complement strand
CAGGCTGCTGGCCCTGTGGAGCAAAGATCTGCCCCGCATGCTGGACGCCTGCGGCGTGCGCCGCGCGCACTGCTTTCTGGGGGCCTTTGCCAGCGGCTTTATGGATATGCCGCGCCTTGAGGCCGGGCTTGCCCATGCCGCAAAAATACTGCCCGGCGATGCCCTCGTTGAAATCATGGTGCACCCCGGAGGCTTTTCCCCTGAAGAGACAAAAGGCCACAGCGCGGCCTATGCGTCTTTTTACGCCTCACAGCGCAGAATGACGGAAAAAGCCATGCTCCTTTCTCCGGCTTTTCATACGCTCCTGAGACGCCATGACAGCACCTGGCCCGGAGCAGAGATATGAGGCTCTCCGCTTTTGCCCGCGATATGCGGGGGCGTGTGCTTTCACGCTGGTTTGCCGCGCTCTTTCTGCTTTACGCCTTTGGCATTTTTTCCATCCTGCGCGCCAACAGACTCTACCTCGATGATCTTGGCCGGGCGCTTTACGGCTATGCGGACTGGTCTGCCGCAGTCCGTCCACTGACCGATTTTCTGGCCTGGCTCTTCTACCTGGGGCCAGTCACCGTGGACGCCTCGCCTCTGACCCAGCTCATGGCGGCGGCTATTCTGGCCCTGACCTCGCTCCTGCTTATTACAGCCGTGCGCGCAAAACCCTCCTGGGGGGCCTTGCTCTGTACCGTGCCGGTGGGCCTTTCCCCCTACGGGCTGGAAAACCTTTCCTACCGTTTTGACGCGCCCTGGATGGCCCTGGCCCTGGCCCTGGCCGTGCTCCCCTTTTGCCTGCGCGGCGGGCTGCTGACGAGGCTCCCCTGGCGCTTTCTCCTTGCGGCCTCTCTTTGCCTCTTCGCCTCGGCCTGTCTGTACCAGCCCGCGCTTGGCGCGTATCTGGCCGTGAGCGCCTATGCCATCCTGATCGATCTGTCCTCGCGCAGGCCTCTTGCGCTCGTGCTGCGCCGGGCCTTGCGTTTCATCGCGCCCTTTTGTCTTGGAATCGGCGTCTATTCCCTGCAAGCCTCCTTCTGGCTCGCCGATTCATCCCAACAGGACTACGCCGCCTATGTGTCTCAGCATTATGCGCTCCCTCCCCTCGCGGATATGCCCGGCGTTGTCGCGAGCAACATAGCGCAGTACATCTCCCTGCTTGCGGGCGATTGGAGCGGTAACGGCATAGGCTTTGCGCTCGCTCTGGTGACAGCGCTCTTCACGCTTCTGCTGCTGGCGCGCTGCGTGCGGGCTATCCGATGTGGGGGCAGCCTGCCTGGCGGTGCGGGTCGCCTTGTGCTCTTGTTGCTTATTCTCGCCTGTTTTCTGCTGACCCCTTTCGGCATCCAGTATGTGCTGCCCGCTCCTGTCTGGGCACCGCGCACCTTTCACGCTTTCGGGGTTATGGCCGCACTTATGCTGCTCTTTCTGCGCGCGGCCATGGCCGGGCGAGTTCGGGCGCGGCGCGCGCTCTGTCTTTTGCGGACGATCTTTGTGGTGCAACTCTTCATTTTCGCCCAGGTATATGGCAATCTGCTGGACGCCCAGGGGCAGTGGGAGCTTTCTCACATGAGCCTGCTCGCCTCGGATCTCAACCGTTTTATTCGCGAGACCGGCTCCAGCCGTGTGGACTTTGCAGGCTCGGTCGGGCTTTCTCCCCTGGTCAGAACACCCGCCCGCAAGTATCCCCTTTTACAACGCTTGGTGGCCGTACCCCTGACGCGCGACTGGCGCTGGGGCTATGAGCAGCTCAACACCTACGGGGTCAGCCTGATCAGGGAAGACGTGGCGGAAAATATTGCGCCGGAACATTTAAGGCCTTTTTTGGAGACCCCGGCCTACCGCATTGACCAGACGCCGGAGGGCGTTGGCCTGGTGCGCTTTTTGCCGCAGCCTGGGCCAAGGCCGCTGGAAGGAAGGAATTTCAGGCACAGAAAGTAGAGCAAGAAAAAGAGAGAAGATGCCGGGTCTAGAGACGGCACGTTCCTGGCAGGGAAGTCCGAAGGGCAGAGCCCCCTTTGGAGAAAAGCAAGGAGCATGGCATGGCTATAAACTGGGTCGAGTATTGGAACAGGCAGAGCTCCATGGCCGGGGCCTTATGGCAGGCTCAGGCGGCATTTTTCGTGCGCCAGATACAAAAGGAGCTGGCCTTCGGGCCGCAGGATGTGTTGCTGGACATAGGCTGCGGCAACGGTCATGTGATCGCCGCCCTGGCCCCCTTAGCGCGCGAGGCCCACGGCGCAGATACCTCGGAAAGCAGCGTGCAAAACGCTTCAAAGCGGTACGCGCATATTCCGGGCCTGCGTTTTCACAAACTTGACCCAAGCGATTACCTGGCGGTGGACGCCCTTCCCCTGGCGGGCGTAACCCGTATGCTTTGCGTGAGTGTGGTACAGTATTATAAGAGCCTGGATGAGTTGGCGCTATTAATCGCCAGGGCAAAAAAAATCGCAGCGCCGGGCTGCGTTCTGCTGCTGGCCGATTTGCTGACCGACTACAATCTGTATAAGGATATCGCCGGGGTGCTTTTGGGCGGTGTGCAGTCCGGCACCTTTTTCGCCAAGCTGCGAGAGGTATTTTCCGGCAGCCACAGCCTGTATGCGCGCATTCGGGCGAACAACCCGGTGCTTACCATGACCCGCAGGGATCTGGAAAATATTTGCGCGGCCCAGGGCCTGCCCCTGCGCTTTCTTTCCCGCAACCTCACCGGCAACCTCTTTCGCGCCCATGCCCTTATCGGGCTTAATTCGGATTCTGCATAGAAATTGCTTCCTGCAATTTCT
>DBDO01000162.1:0-626 GCA_002293605.1 Desulfovibrionaceae bacterium UBA930 | reverse complement strand
TTTTATCTGGAATTGGAATAAGCCTACGGACAAAAAATATAGTACATGAACAGCCCCTCCTCTTTCCAGCCGCCGCAAAGCGACAGCCCCCTGTTTCACAGGGCCGCCCACGCCCTGCTGCCCCTGCTGCGCCTTTTGGCGCGCAAAAGCCCCTCGGAATATTTCGATCCTGTGGAATTTCTGCGCTTTTGCTGCGTGGGTCTGGCCAACACCCTGCTCGACTTTGTCGTGTATCTCGCGGCCCTGCCTTTTCTGCCCCTGTACGGCGCGCGTAGCCTCTCCTGGGTCGTGGCCTGCTCCTTCAGCTATGCTATGAACAGGCGCTGGGTGTTTCACGCAAAGGGTGGGCACGCCCTTGCCGGAGGCCGTTTTCTGCTGGTCAACCTTATCGGACTGCTTTTCGGCATCAGCGCCCTGGAAGGCCTGACCCGCCTTGGCCTGGACCGCGTTATCGCCTATGTGCTGACCCTGCCCCTTGTGGCGCTTGGCAACTACTTTGGCTATAAGCTGTGGAGCTTCAAGGAAAAAGCATAGAGAAGGGCTGCGTTTTTACATTTGGCGGCCTTGTTCGGATTTTCCTTCACGCCCCCGCCGCAGCCGACACATAGAAATTGCAGGAAGCAATT
>DBDO01000234.1 GCA_002293605.1 Desulfovibrionaceae bacterium UBA930 | reverse complement strand
GCTCATGCAATATGCAGGCTAATGCCTATAAAGCGGTGTTTTTTACAGCCCTTATGTCATCAGCAGTTTTGTGAGTCCGGCGCATAGGAGATGGGATCGCAGCTTCCGGCCGAGACAAAGGCTGCCAGGCGTTCCCGACAGGTGGCGCACATGCCGCAGGCCTGTTCCTGTTCCGTATAGCAGGAGCGCGTCAGGGCATAGGGGGTTTTGAGCGCAAGGCCGCGCCGGATAATCTCTGTTTTCGTCATGCCGTTAAAAGGGGCCAGCAGTTCGACCCGCCCTTCCGTACCGGTGTGAATCGTCCGTTTCAGGGCATCCACAAAATCGGGTCGGCAGTCCGGGTACAGGGCGTGGTCCCCGCCGTGCATGCCCATTGCAATCCAGGCCGTGTGCCCCTTTTGCAAGGCCTGCGCTTCCGCCATACTGGAAAGAACGGAAGCCATAAGAAGGTTTCGACCGGGAACGAGCGTTGCGGCAAGGCTGCCGGGCGCTTGATAGCCCGCAGGGCCGCTTGGGATTTCCCGTTTGCTTGTGGCCATCAGCGCGGAATCCCCTCCACTCAGCATAGCGCTTAAATCAACAATATCCGGCTGTGCAATGCCGTAGTGGGCAACGACTTTTCTGGCGGCTTCTTCCTCGCGGGCTGCGTGCTTGCTGCCGTATCTGAAAAATACGGGGCGCACGGCATAGCCTTCTGCAAGAAAGTGGGCCAGCAGGGTGGAGGAGTCAGCGCCTCCGCTGAAAGCAAGAAATACGATTGGCATGATGATTTCCTCGATTCTGTCAATATCTGCGCTCTGCTGTATACCCGATAGTTTCAAAAGAGGCGAGTCCCTTCCGAGATCGTTACCGATGGCAGCATGGAAGCGCGCTCATGAGCGAGGAGGAACTTTCCTGTGCTGGAAGTGATAGATAAAAATAAATAGTGAATAATTAATCACAGGTAAAGAACATAATGGCGATTGAAAACATCATTTTTGGGTGTGTCCAGGATTTTGTGTAATCGGTAATTCTATTGGGTAGCCAGGAGTCGGCGGGAGTCTTGCGAGCGGGACGCGAAGCGGCGATCCCGCGCTGCAAGGCCCGTGACGTGTAGACAGGGCTGAAAAACATACCCTGCGGCAATTTCGCTATATCTTCTTCTTAAAAACCGACTGGATGAAGCGCCTGAACATGCGGGTAAAACCCTATCCAAAACGGGACGCCGCAGGCGCTCCGAAAATGATTCCATAACCATGTAAAAACGCCCCGAAAGGGGCGGCTAAATTTCTCAAGTTGGGTGCACCGATTTCTCAGGTTGGGTGGCGACTTACAGCGATATCATTCAAAAAAGTAGTACAGGAGTAGTATAAAATTAATCGCAACGAAAAAGGACTTGCGATCTTCTCTCGCAAGCCCTTGTAATTTCTGGTGGAGGTAGACAGAATTGAACTGACGGCCTCTTGAATGCCATTCAAGCGCTCTCCCAACTGAGCTATACCCCCACAATGCGGCTAACGCCAATTTCAAAAATACCTTGCATACTGAACAGTCTTTAAAAGAGAGCCCGCCAGAGCGGCTTTTTCTCACAGCGCTGTTCCCTCACGCGAGAATCGGTTTGCCTGAATCCGCCCCGCTTGTCAACAAGTTTCAGATCAAAGGGCGAAAAAAATATGCCTGCCAGAAAAATTAGCCTTTCCCTCACATCCAGTTCAGTTTGCGCAGCAACAGGAACAAAGAAAAGGAAGCCCCGAAGCAGAGCAGGCAGAGCAGGGTGAAGGCATGCGGGTGCTCCGCAAGGGGCAGGGCCACGTTCATGCCGTAAAGCGCGCCGATGATGGAGGGCACCATGAAGACTATGGTCAGGCCCGTGAGCACCTTCATCACCTTATTCAGGTTGTTGGAGACGATCGCCCCGAAGGCATCGCTGATGGTGCCTATAATCTGGGTGAAAATCTCGGCCATGTCTATGGCCTGTTTGTTCTCGATAACGGCATCGTCCAGCAGGGCCTCGCATTCTGGGCTGATCGCGCGCAAGGTTCCGGAATGGAATTTTTCCAGAATGGTCTGGTTACCTTTGAGCGCGGTAAGAAAGTAGATCAGGGTTTTTTCCATGTGTAGCATCCGAATGAGTTCCTGATTCTGCATGGATTCCTTCAGGGCCGATTCCATGCGGTCCACCTGCTCGTTCATATGGTGCAGCTCTTCTATGAAGGCGGTGCTGATGCGCAGCAGCAAGGTGAGGGCCAGGCGCTCCGTAAAGCAGTTCCCCGTCCCCAGAAGTTTGTGGGAAAGGAGTTTTCTGGAGAGGTCTTTTTTCAGGCAAATAGTGATGACGACCTCGGGCGTGCAAATGGCGGCCACGGGGCAGGTAAGCCTGTGCGAGGCATTGTGCCTGGTGTAGGGCATGCGCGCAACAATAAGCAATATATTGTCGGCGTATTCGATTCTGGGGCGCTCGTTGAAGTCCAGGGCCGCGTGCATATGTTCAGGGGGAATGCTGAAGCGCCTGCCCACGCGCTCGCATTCTTCAGGCGTGGGGGCCACAAGGTCAATCCAGATAACAGCCTCCTCGCAGGCCTCGGCATAGAGGAGTACGGCTTCATGCTCCTCTATAGGCACAGGGGTTCCGGATTGCAGGGTATAGCTGTTGATCATGAAGGAATCCGCCTTGAAGTGGAGTGTCGGGCAGGGGCTGGCTTTTTTACTTTTGCGAATATATCAGCTTATCTATAATTTGCCAGCGTCTTCTCATCAGGCAGGCGGCGCTGGAAAGGGGCAGATAGAGGAGGATAGGGGGTGCTTACGGGGACGAACTGTGTTTACGCAAGGAGAGGGACTTCATCCCTGTCATGCTGACCGGGGTGCAGATGGGCGGTTGCGCAGAGCAGGTAGTTGCGAAATACTGTGGCAATGGGGAAGGGCATACGCCGCGCATTGACCACGCAGGAAAAGCGCCGTTTGGCATGCACCCCGGCAATGCTGAAGGCGCGCACCTCGCCCCGTTCAAGAATGCGCTGCACCTCGATGCGGGCCGCAGCGCTCACGCCAAGGCCCGCGCGCACATACTGTACGGCGGCGTGGGAACTGTCCACCATAAGGCGCGGACGCAAAAGGCGCGTGTCGTGCCCGGCTTGGCGCAGGGCATCTTCAAAAGCGCGCCGGGTGGAAGAGGCGCTTTCCCGCAAAATCCAGTTGAGAGAGCAGGCGCTCGCAAAGCTGATCTCAGCAAGCGCGCCCGGCCCCTTTGAGCCTTCAACACAGGGCGGCATCTCCATGCGCGCGGGCGCGATAATGACGATATCGCTTTCCAGCATGGGGGAGGCTATCAGATCCGGGTCTGTAATGGCGTTGTTGCCGACAATACCGGCCATCAGATCACCTTCCAGCACCATGCGGGCAACAGCGAGGGAAGAGCTCACGGTAAGCTTGGGCTGCACTTTGGGGTGCAGGGCAGCAAAGCCGGACAAAATCTCCGGCAGCACATGGTGGGCGGGAATACTGCTGCTGCCGATATGCAGATCGCCGGTAACTTCCATGGCCAGAGCGCGTATTTCCACCTTGGCCTCTTCAAGCTGGGAAAAAGCCTGCTTGGCGTAACGGTAGAGCACTGCCCCGGCAGGGGTGGGCAATACAGTGCGGCCCATGCGGTCAAGCAGACGCACCTCGAACTCCCGCTCCAGCGACTGAATATGCGCGCTCACGGTCGGCTGCGAGAGAAAAAGCGCTTCCCCTGCCTTGGAGAAGCTGCGCTGTTCGCACACTTTGCAAAAGGCTTCTATTTTACGCAGATCAAACATGCGGCATATTATATTGAAAATATCTATAGTGCAAGAGAGAAAGAATCAGTTTTTACGCATTCTTTGTGTAAAAAATCCGGGAATATGGGCCAGAAAATAGGCGGCGGCAGCCACGGCAATGATGGAGGCCCCGGAGGAAAGGTCGGCATGCCAGGAAAGTGTGAGTCCGGCCAGGCAAAAGAGCAGGGAGAGCGTCCCGGCGGCCAGCATGGTGGAGTACAGCGAATTGCAGAAGCTTCTGGCCAGATAGGGGGGAATGGTCAAAAGGGCCAGCACCAGAATCAGGCCCACGATGCGAATGAGCATGACCACGGCCACGGCGGTCATGCCCACCAGGAGCAGAAACAGGGCCTTTACCGGCAAGCCCCTGGCACGGGCGAATTCGCGATCCAGGCAGAGCGCCCACAGCCCCTGGCGAAAGCAGCCGAGCAAGGCAAGCAACAGCACATCAAAACAGGCCATAACGGCAAGATCATCGCCCGGCACAGTGAGTATGCTGCCAAAGAGAAAGCCCATTAACTCGCCCGCATAACCGGGCGTGCACTCAACCAGAATTATGCCAAAGGCCATGCCTGCGGCCCAGAGCACCCCCACCGCCGTATCCACCTTGCCCGCATAGCTATCGTCACGGCACTCGCCGCGCAGACAAAGCGCGCCCATAAGCAGGGAGGCGGCCAGGGAAAAAAGCAGGGTGCAGGGCAGAACCGGCAAAGACCAGTGAAAGGCAATGCCGATGCCGCCATAGGCGGCGTGGGAAGCCCCGCCCGCAAGAAAGGTCAGGCGGCTCTGCACCACAAGCGTGCCCACAATGCCGCAGGCCACTGCCGCAAGCAGAGAGGCCAGAGCGGCGCTATGCATAAAGGGCGAGGCAAGCATGTCGCTCAAACAGTGTTTCCCCTGTCAGGCCAACAGGAAGGGTGCGTGCATCCCTCGTGGCGCGGACTGTTGCCAGCGTGCTGCAAGTCGGCAATCGGGCAGTCGTGCAGGTGTTTGCCAAAGAGCAGGGTCAGGTTTTCCGGCGAAAGGCCGCTCTGCTCAAGCTCGGTCACGGTTTTGTTGACAAAGACAATGCCGCTGAAAAAAGGGGAGGCCACGAAGAGATCGTGGCTGACTACAATAATGGTGATATGCCCGCGCAGCCTGTCCAGAAATTCATAGAAGCAGAACTTGCCTTCGGGGTCTATGCTGGCTGTGGGTTCATCCAGCAGCAGAAGAAAAGGGGATGGAGCGGCGCACGGGGCCTCTCTGGCGTCCAGCTTTTGATTGCTCCCCATAAGCGCGCGCGCCACCAGGGCGCGCTGGCGCTGCCCGCCGGAAAGAGCGCCGATGCCTCGCTTTTCCAACCCGCCAAGGCCGAGCAGATCAAGGTAGCTGCGCGCCCGCTCCCTCGCTGCCGGGCCGCTTTCCCAACTGCCGCCTCTGCGATCAGGGCTGGCCCCGCCCATAAGCACCATATCCAGCACCGAGGCCGGAAAATCACGCTGCATGGAGGAAAATTGCGGCACATACCCGATTTGCCGACTGCCTTCGGCAGGCGGGCGACCAAACACGGTGATGCTGCCGCAGCAGGGCTGCTCAAGTCCCAGAATCAGGCGCAGCAGTGTGCTTTTGCCGCCGCCGTTCGGGCCGAGAAGAGCCAGAAAGTCCCCCTGGCCCACATTCAGGTTTACATCTTCAAGAACCGGAACGCCGCGTTCATGAGAAAAAGCAAGATCGGACAGGACCACAGCCGGAAGATCTGCGGCAGAAGCCAGGGGCGCTGCCAGAGGCAGGGGGGCGGTTTTTATTTCTTCAATGCTCATACACGCGGACGCTCTCAAAAGAGCGCAGGAGCTTCTCGGCAAAAGAAAGATACAAGGAGGGCAGATTTTCGGCCAGGGGGTCGGCTTCGACAAGGCTCGCGCCCAGATTCTGGGCTATGGCACGGGCCGCAGCCCTGGGGAACTGCGGCTCGACAAAGATCACGCTCAGGCCGTAAGTTTTGGCGGCATTTGCGACTTCCTGCAACTCCCTGGGGGCGGGTTCCTTGCCATCGACTTCGATGGACAGTTCGGTCAGTTGGTAGTTGTAGGCGAAGTAGCGCCAGGAAGGATGGAAGCTGAGAAAGATCCGCTTTTCAAGGGGGACGGGCTGGAACATGTCCGCCAGCTTGCCATCCAGGGCCTCAAGTTCCGCGTCCAGGGCTTTTTCATTGGCCAGAAAGCGGGCGGCCATATCCGGCAACTGCTTGCTCAAGGCCCGTGTTATGGTCGGCAGCATCCGGCGCACAAGCATGGGAGAAAGCCAGACATGGGGGTCTTCTCCTCCGTGCTCATGCCCATGTTCCTTTGCAGCCTTCCCCTGCGCCTCATGCCCGTGCCGTTCCGCTTTCTTTGCCGCAGCATTTTCATCGTGGTCACTATCCTCACTTTTGAGCCTCGTGATGCCGGAAATCATGGATACTGCCGCAAGCCGGGGCGCATTGCCGGTAATGCGCGGCACCCAGGCCTCCTCAAAGGGCAGACCGAGAGTGAACCAGAGCGCGGCAGCGCTTGCTGCCTGCACTTGCGAGGGCGAGGGCTCATAGCTGTGCGGGTCGGAACCGGGCTTGACCATGACGGTCACGCTTACGGCATCCCCGGCAATACGCTCAACCAGAAATTTTTGCGGCGCGATGCTGACCAGCACGGGCAAAGGAGAAGGGGGATTGTGCGCCGCAAGGGCGGGGCGGGCGAAAAGGCAGACAAGGCACGAAAAAAGAAAAAAAGAAGAGAGAAAGCGTAGCATAGCCTGCGCTCCTTTTTGTTGGAATCATTGGTGCTTTTCAGTATTGCGCTTTTTTTCGCCCTATGTAAAGTCTGGAACTATCCTGTCATCTTCATGCATACCCGCGTCCGAGCGCAAACACTCTGAAGGACAGTCCTATGAAACTCCTCGTAAGCTGCGTGAATACCCTGGTTTCCCTTATCGGCGTTGACCTGGAGCAGGGGGAGGCCTTCTGGTACTGTCCCTCTGACCGCATTAGGGCCTGCGGAGCGGCTTATGACAAGGCGAACCGGGCTCTGCTGCTTGCTTCGGACAACGCCCTTACCCGTATCGGGGCGGATGGCCGGTTGACGAGAATCGCTCTGCCCGGCCCTTATGAGAATCTGGCGCACAGCGTGCACCCGCTTGCGGGCATGGGGATTGGCGTTGCGGATACGGGCAATTCCCGCTTGCTGGTCTTTGGGCAGGATTTGCAGGGCATGATGGAATTTTTTCCTCTTGAAGGCTGGGAGCAAGTCGGGCCAGATGCCATCCACCTGAATGATTTTGTCATGACTCCTTATGGTCTTGTGGCTTCATGTTTCAATTACCGGCCCTACCGTGTGGTGAACGTGCCGGGTGCTGCCTGGCAAAAAGGCGGCTACGGCCTCTTGCTCTCGCTGGAAAAACGCCAGGGCCGCAATGTGGGCAGGGTGGTAGGCGCGGGCCTGGACTGTCCGCATTCACTGGTCTGGCATACAGATCGTCTGTATTGCTGCGCTTCGGCCACGGGCGAGTTCGTGCGTCTGGCCCCACAGGTGCGGGGAGAGCGGGTGCAGTTTGTGGAAGAAGAGCGCATCCTGATCTCGGAACATCATTTTTTGCGCGGGGCTCTGCCTTTGGATGATGGACGCTGGGTTCTGGGCGGCAGCAGCGCGCGCAGGACGGAAAATGCCAGGGGCATGGCCCTTTTTGTGCTACAGCCCGATGGAGGCACCCAGCGCCTGGATCTGGGAGCTGTCGGAGAAATTTATGATATCCTGCCCTGGCAACAGGATATCATGTTGCCGGTTGCCGCCTGCCTGCGCGCGCTGCCTCCTGATCTGGCGGAAGAGGGTCTGAAGTATCCACCGCCCTGCGAAGCGCCGGAATACTGATTTGGGTTCTCCATAGAAACTACTTCCTGCAATTTCTATGTATCGGCTGCAACGGGGGGCGTGACCCCGCCTTGCCTCGAGAAATACCTCGTATTTCGGCGGGCGCGCAGCCCTCCTACGCCCGGCCAAGCGCTCCAAGGCGCTCGGCCACAACGACCTTAATGAACGCCTGCCGGGTAATGCCTATGCGGTCAGCCTCCCTGTCCATAGCGTTCACCATCCAGGCGGGAAAATCCACATTGACGCGCTTGGGCTCACGGCCAGGGCGGCGAATGTTTTCCAGATCGAGATACTGGGTGATATCTTCTCTGCCTTCGTCAAAGATACGATCAAATTCTTCAGCGCTAATTGTTTTTTTCTTGTTCATATAATGCGGCCTCCTCTTTGCGGGCACGGCGAACGGAAATAATGCGAATATTCTGGCCTCGGTCCGTGCAAATAGCCGTCCATGTCCGACCAGATGGCTGGCCGGGCATCTGCCCGATAAGAGCGTATCGCGCCTCGGTTTCCGAGCGGGTATCAATCTCAATTCGATACTCGTCAAGCCAAAGGGCCTGAGCTTCTTCGAAGTCTATGCCGTGCTTCTCTTTGTTGGCGGCGCTTTTAGCGGGGTCATATTCGTACTGCATGGGGGAGCATAACACAGCGGGGAGGTGAGTCAAGAAATGGTATAGAAAGAGTATATTTTAAGGCATAAATTTTAGGATACTTTGATAACAGCGCGAGATATCTTGGCTAAATACTTTGTTTAGGGAAGCGCTGATTTAGAACCCGTATTCACTATTATGAGAAGGTTTACTATCCTTTTGGAATGAGAGAGAAAGCAAAAACACGGCAGTCATATCCCAGCGACTTGACCGACAGCCAATGGGCGGAAATAGAATCACTGTTTTCAAAACTGCGCGAGCACAAGTGGCCTAAGCGAGAGTTGACAAACGCCGTGTTGTATTTTGTGAAAACGGGGTGTCAATGGAGATATTTACCCCATGATTTTCCCCCCTATTCAACGGTACACAGTTTTTATCGCCGCGTCAAAATTAGCGGGCTGTGGGATGTCATCCTGCGCCATGTGGTAAAAAAAACCGCGAGGATGCTATGCGCAAGCCGACTCCAAGCTATGGCATAATTGATTCCCAGAGCATTAAAACGGTTGGGGCAAGCGAGCAACGCGGCATTGACGGCGGAAAAAACGAAAGGCAGAGAACCCGTATTCACAATCGTTTAAACAACATATGCTCGTGTGAGATTTTGACAATAGCTTCAGCGGATGTGGATATTTGCCACGTGGACAACAACCGCAAGCAAGTTCCCCATCGTGTCCACGACTATATGTCGCTTTCTGCTTTCCAAAAGGATAGCAGACCTTCTCATAATAGTGAATACGGGTTCTAAGACGGGCGCGCAGCAGTCCTACGCCCGGCCAAGCGCTTCAAATCTACAGTAGTTTTTTCTGCAAGAGCTCGTTCACCAGGGTGGGGTTGGCCTTGCCTTTGGTGCGCTTCATGATCTGGCCAACGAAAAAGGCCATCAGCTTGCTTTTGCCGCTTCTGTATCCTGCGACCTCAGCGGGGTTGTCCGCGATAACCGCGTCCACCACAGCCTCCAGTTCTCCGGCGTCCGAGAGCTGCGCAAGCCCCCGTTCGGCTGCCAGTTGTTCGGGAGAGGCCCCGCTTGCGAAAAGCTCGGGAAAAATATCATGAGCCATGCGCGGGCTGATCAGTCCTTTTTCGATAATGGCGGCCAGTTCACCCAGCCGCTCTGGGGTCATTCTGGCCGCAAAGGGAGCTATGCCCGCAGCGGCGCATTCACGCAGGAATTCCCCCAGCATGAGCCCGGCGACCCGGCGCGGCTGCATGCAACTTTGCAGCGCGGCTTCAAAAAAGTCGGCTGCGGCCTTGTCTGCGGTCAGGGCGGCGGCTTCTTCCCTGCCAAGGCCGTACTCTTTCATAAAACGCGCAAGCCTTGGGGCGGGCAGTTCCGGCAGCGCGGCGCGCCAGACGGCCATTTGCTCTTCGCTTACGAGAACCGGGGGCAGATCGGGGTTGGGAAAATAACGGTAGTCGTGCGCGTCTTCCTTACTGCGCATGGCCTGTGTCACTTGCCGCACGGCATCGAAAAGGCGCGTTTCCTGAAAAAGAGGTTCGCCGTCTTCCAGGGCCGCTTCCTGCCGCTTGATTTCAAATTCTATGGCCCTTTGGACATTGCGGAAGGAGTTGAGGTTTTTGGTCTCCGTGCGGGTGCCGAAGGCCCGCTCCCCAACGGGACGTAGCGAGACGTTGGCATCGCAGCGCATGCCGCCTTCTTCCAGGTTGCCCTCGCACGCGCCAATGGTCGTGAGAATGGCGTGCACCTGACGCATGAACTCCGCCGCTTCTTCAGCGCTGCGGATGTCCGGTTCGCTAACGATTTCAATAAGCGGCATTCCGGCCCGGTTGAGATCCACCAGGGTCAGCCCCTGACCGTGAACGCATTTTCCGGCATCGTTTTCCAGGTGAATGCGGGTAATGCCGATACGGCGGGTATTGCCGCCCACTGTAATGTCGAGATACCCGCCTTCGCAGATCGGGGGGGAAAACTGCGAGGTCTGGAAGCCGTCGGGCAGATCAGGATAAAAGTAGTTTTTGCGTGAAAAAAGCGAGTAGCTGTTGACCGTGCAGTTAAGGGCCATGCCCGCGGACGCCGCCAACTCCACGGCTTTTTCATTGAGCCGGGGCAGAGCGCCGGGCATGCCCGCGCATATTTCGCAGACCTGCTCATTGGGCTGTGCGCCGGAGCTGGTAGGGCAGGAACAGAAGAGTTTGGACGCGGTTTTAAGCTGGGCGTGAATTTCCAGCCCAATCACCGCTTCATATGAGGCCATGCGTCACTCCTTCATCCGGACACTGCATTGTTGTCCGAAGTGCTTTCCATACCAGCGAAGCGGCCAGGAGTCCAGACAGAGCGCCAGCATGCGGCGGATCATTTCCTCCGCTATTCTTGACAGGGCGGTGCACCCGTGATACCCCGCCCGGATTGATAAAGTGGGCGCATTGCTCCTCTCTTGCTTCCCCTTCCTTAAAGCTCGTGTCCGGGTCAGAAAATACAGGACACGGGCCGCCGGGCATCTGCCCGGCCCGCCGCCTCTGGCGGCGTGCGATCTTGCCGGACATTCATACATGCATTTTTGATGCACTATACTAGGCGGGCGTATGGACGAACAGCTTGAGCAGAAGATTGTGGCACGCGGCAAGGAGTTTTTTGCAAGCATCAGCGGAGAGACTCCTTCCATTTTCAACAAGGGTTGGTGGACCGGCAGGGTTATGGACTGGTCCATGAAGAACGAAGAGTTCAAGGTCCAGTTGTTCCGCTTTGTGGACGTGCTGCCGTACCTGAACACTTCGGAAGCCCTGTTGCGGCACATCCGGGAGTATTTCACCGGCACCGGCGAGGATGTGCCCGCCTTTTTGCGCTGGGGTGCCAGATTGGCGGGTTCCGGAGGCTTTCTTACCGGCAAGCTTGTCGGCAAGGCCGTGCGCTCCAATATCGAAAGTATGGGCCGCCAGTTCATTGTCGGCCAGAATCTCAAGGAGGCCATGTCCGGCCTCGCCAAATTGCGGCGCAAGGGTTTTGCCTTTACCGTTGACCTGCTGGGGGAGGCTTCTCTCAACGAAGAGGAAAGCGAAGCCTATGCCCAGGGCTATCACCAACTGCTGGACGCTATGGCGGCGGAGCAGGGCGGCTGGGCCGCGCTGCCCGGCAAAGATGGAGATGCGGCTCTCGACTGGGGGGCCATGCCCAAAATCAACGTCTCCATCAAGCCCTCGGCCCTGTATTCCCAGGCAAAAGCCGTGGCCCAGGAGGATTCCGTGCAGGGCATCTACGCCCGGCTGGCTCCCCTGTATAAAAAGACCATGGAACTTGGCGGCTTTATGTGCATTGACATGGAGCAGCTCAAGTATCAGGAAATGACCGTGGAGCTTTACAAGCGCCTGCGCTCCGCCCCCGAGTTCCGCCATTATCCGCATTTGTGCCTGGTACTTCAGGCCTATCTCAAGGATTGCGAGAAAACTGTCACTGAACTTATCGCCTGGGCGCGGCGGGAAAATCTGCCCATAGCCCTGCGGCTCGTCAAGGGGGCCTACTGGGACGCGGAAACCGTGACCGCGAAACAATGCGACTGGCCTGTGCCCGTATGGACGCGCAAGCCGGAAAGCGATCTGGCCTATGAAAAAATCGCCAGAATCATCTTAGAGAACAGCGATCTGGTCTATTTCGCCTGCGCTTCGCACAACGTGCGCACCATATCCGCGGTTATGGAGCAGGCCCGGGAATTGGGCGTGCCCGAAACCCGCTATGAATTTCAGGTGCTCTACGGCATGGGTGAGCCTGTGCGCAAGGGCCTGCGCAAGGTGGCGGGGCGGGTGCGCCTGTACTGCCCTTACGGCGATCTGATTCCGGGCATGGCCTATCTGGTGCGCCGCCTGCTGGAAAATACGGCCAACGAATCCTTTTTACGGCAAAGCTTTGCGGACGGCGCGGCAGTTGATTTGCTGCTGGAAAATCCCGCTGTGAGTTTGCAGCGCGAACTTGCCGCCGCAGAAAAAGCACAAGTGCGGCCAAAGCCCGGTCCTTCTGTTGTTCCGCCTTTTGCCAATGAAGCCCTGGCGGACTTTACCATTCCCGAGAATCGCAAAGCCTATGCAACGGCCCTGGATAGCGTTCGAGCCAGGGCGGGCAGCACCTTGCCTCTCTATATTAACGGCAGGGATGTGCAAACGAAGGACAGCCTGCCTTCGCTCAATCCGGCCCGGCCTGAAGAGTTGCTGGCCACGGTGTGCCAGGCGGGTAAAGAGGAAATAGATGAGGCGCTTGCGGCTGCCAAAGCGGCATATCCCGCCTGGCGGGATACGCCGCCCCAGGAGCGGGCGCGCTATCTGCACAGGGCTGCGGAGCTTGCCCGGGGCCGCATATACGAGCTGGCCGCCCTGCAAACTTTGGAAGTGGGCAAACAGTGGGATCAGGCCTATAACGATGTTGCTGAAGGCATTGACTTTCTTGAATATTACGCGCGTGAGATGCTGCGGTTCGGTTCGCCCCGCCGCATGGGCCGCGCGCCGGGTGAGCGCAATCTTCTTTTCTACCAGCCCAAGGGCATAGCAGCGGTTATCGCGCCTTGGAACTTTCCCTTTGCCATTGCCATGGGCATGGTTTCCGCCGCCATTGTCACGGGCAATCCGGTGATTTTCAAGCCTTCCTCCCTGGCCTCGGCCATAGGCTACAATCTTGTGGAACTCTGGCGCGAGGCGGGCCTGCCCGCAGGGGTCTTCAACTACTGCCCCGGCAGAAGCTCGGTGATGGGTGACTATCTGGTGGAGCACCCGGACATAGCCCTGGTAGCCTTTACCGGTTCCATGGAGGTTGGTCTGCGCATTGTGGAAAAGGCCGCCAAAGTGCAGCCGGGCCAGATGCAGGTCAAGCGGGTGCTTGCCGAAATGGGAGGCAAGAACGCCATTATCGTGGACGATGACGCCGATCTTGACGAGGCCGTGGCCCAGATTCTGCACTCGGCCTTCGGCTTTCAGGGGCAGAAGTGTTCGGCCTGCTCACGGGTCATCGTGCTTGACGCCATCTATGACACCTTTGTCCGCCGCCTGCGTCTGGCGGCGGAGTCCATAAAAATCGGTCCGGCAGAAGATCCGGTAAATACTATGGGTCCCCTGGCCGATCCTTCCTTGTGCAAGAATGTGCTCGATTACATCGGCATTGCGGAGTCCGAGGGCTCTGTGCTGGTCAAACGCACGGATATCCCCTCCCAAGGCGCATACGTACCCCTGCTTATTGTGGACGGTATCCGGCCTGAACACCGCATAGCCCAGGAGGAGGTCTTCGGCCCCGTGCTGGCCGTAATGCGGGCGAAAAACTTTGATCAGGCCCTAGATATGGCCATGAGCACCCGCTTTGCCTTGACCGGCGCGGTATTTTCCCGCAGTCCGCAAAATCTGGCTAAGGCCGGGGAGCGCTTTCGCGTAGGCAACCTCTACCTGAACAGGGGCAGTACCGGGGCCGTAGTAGAACGCCAGCCCTTTGGCGGTTTTCAGCTGTCCGGCGTGGGCTCCAAGACAGGCGGGCCGGACTATCTGCTGCAATTCATGGACCCGCGCTGCGTGACCGAAAATACGCTGCGCAGGGGCTTTGCGCCTATTGCCGAGGATGACGACTGGGTGTAGGTTTTGTTTTTTTGGCGCTTCGCCCCACCTTTCTTCCACACTGTAAGGAGGACAGCATGAAAAAACTACTGCTCCCGGCGGCCTGTGCTGCGCTTTTGCTTTGCGCGCTGCCCGCGTTTGCCGCCCCGGTCAAAATCGGGCTTATGGCACCGATTACCGGCGCTTTTGCCAGCGAAGGCCAGGACATGAAAAAGATTCTGGACCTGATGGTGGAGGAAGTAAACAAGGCCGGCGGCATCAAGGGCGAAAAGGTCGAGCTGATTGTGGAAGACGATGGCAGTACGCCGCGCTCTGCGGCCACGGCTGCCAGCCGTCTGGTGGCGGCGGGCGTTCCTGCTGTTGTCGGTACCTATGGCTCCGCCGTGACCCAGGCCTCTCAGGACATCTATGATGAAGCCGGGCTTGTGCAGGTAGGCACCGGCTCCACCTCCATCCAACTGACTGCTACCGGCAAAAAGCGTTTTTTCCGTACCTGCCCGCGCGATGACGAACAGGGCAGGGTGGCCGTGGAAACCTTGCGTAAGCTCGGATACAAAAAGGTGGCCATTCTGCACGATAACTCCGCCTATGCCAAAGGCCTGGCCGATGAGGCAAAGCAGAATATAGAAAACGGAAAAAGCGCGGACGTGCTCTTTTTTGACGCCCTGTCCCCGGGTGAGCGCGACTATTCCGCTATTCTGACCAAGATCAAGGGCGTAAACCCCGATGCCATTCTGTTTACCGGCTACTACCCTGAGGCTGGTCTGCTGCTCCGCCAGATGGCTGGCATGAAGTGGTCTGTTCCCATGATCGGGGGCGATGCCACCAATAACGCGGACCTGGTCAAAATCGCCGGAGTTGAGGCGGCTGCGGGCTACCGCTTCATTTCTCCGCCCATGCCTTCGGATATCGACAGCGCAATGGCGCGCGATTTTCTTGCCGCCTATCAGGCCAAGTATAACAGCCTGCCCAGCTCCATCTGGTCGGTCATGGCCGGGGACGCCTTTAACGTGCTGGTGGCGGCCGTAAAAGCCAAAGGTGCAGACCCGGCGGCTATTGCGGATTACCTGCACAAGGATCTCAAGGACTACGACTGCCTGACCGGCAAGATTTCCTTTGACGAAAAGGGCGACCGCGTGGGCGATCTCTACCGCCTGTACGAAGTTGACGGCAAGGGAGCTTTTATTTTACAGCCGCGCTAGGCAGAGTCGTCACGAGCGTCTTTTTGCCCCGGCTTCGTCAGATTTCGCCTTTTATTGACTCGGCAGGTACTGTGCCTCGGCCTTCGGCTC